>JAYTWO010000353.1:0-13491 GCA_043743415.1 Planctomycetota bacterium | reverse complement strand
GAGATTGTGCGGGTGGTGAAGTAACCATGATTGATGTCCTCCTCATCTTGATCTTCGCGGGCGTGACCTGGGCTGTGGCCGGGGAAGGCCCGTATGGGGCCGCGCTGGTCCTCATCAGTATCGTGCTGTCTGGTCTGCTGGCCATGAACCTGTTCGAGCCCACGGCGGAGATGTTGGAGAACATCCTGGACTCCTACGAGTGGCAACACCGCTGGGACATCATCGCGTTTCTGGGTCTGTTCTCTGCGGGAGTTTTTGGCTTACGGGAAGCGACCGAACGCATCATGCCGACCACGCTCCAAGTGGCCGGACTCGTGCATGAGTCTCGCTGGCTGTGGGGAGCGGCGGCAGGCTACGCGATGGTGGCGATCCTCTTGACCGCGCTGCACATGGCTCCACTGGGACGGGAGTTCATCGGCTTCAAGCCGGAACGCAGTAACCTGTTTGATGCGGTGGCCCCGGACCGGCAGTGGCTGGGGTTCACGCAGTACGTGAGCGAGCGCGTCATGCGAGCCGGGGCCAATGGCCCGATCTTTGACGGAGCGGAATTCCCCCGCATCTCAGAAGATCCCAACACTGTTCAGGTCTGGTCGTCGTTCCCAATTCGTTACGCCCAGCGCCGCGAACTCTACACCGGTTCAGATGCAGGAGCCTCCGGGCCACCCGCCACGTCCGGTCCCCCCACCTCCGCTCCGCCCCCCACAGCCGCTCCGGGCGGCGGCGGGGCCACCGGTTTCTAACTGGAAGAGGGTTGAGGGATGAGGGTTGAGCGTTGAGCGCCAGAAGCCTCACTCCTCCTTCACTCCTTCCCCCTCCCCTCCCTCCTCCCATTCGGACTCCCCATGCTTGCTCACAACGTCTACTTCACCCTCGAAGACGCCGCCCCAGCCCAGATGGACAGCCTCGTGGCTGCCTGTCAGAAGTATCTCAGGAACCACCCCGGAGTGGTCTTCTTCGCTGCGGGGACCGTCGCGAACGAGTTCGCCCGCCCGGTCAACGACCGCATGTACCATGTGGCCCTGCATGTGGTCTTCAAAGACAAGGCGTCGCACGACCTGTATCAGGTGGCTCCCGACCACCTGACCTTCATCGAAGAGAACAAACCCAATTGGCGTAACGTGCGGGTGTTTGACTCGTACGTCAGCTGAGGTGTTGTCAAGCATTCAGAGTCGTCTTTCGCTCCGTGAAAGAACGTCCTTTCGCGAAGCGAAAAACGACTCATTCCGAAGGTGATTGTCCGACGACTCTTGCCCCTGTCTCTCCGACAATCCCAGCCTGAGACCGGAATCGTTCCCATGAGAACTCCTGTGCGTCTCCTGTGCTGCCTGTTGTGTCTCGTCGTGGGTGTCCACGCCTCACGGGGGGAGGCACCGGCCCAACTGGCGAGCGAAGGCCGGATCGACCTCATCCCCGATGAGCAGGTGGGTCGCCTCACCGGTGGGCGAGTCTCGGGCGGTCGCGGGAAGATGAGCCGCATGAACTGGCTCCCCGCCGACCAGCAGGACCGGGGATATACCTCTGCCTTGCCCTCCACGCACCGGACCTGGAGGCCATTCGAGCTGACCTTCGTTCCGGAGCAGACCGGCGAGGTTCTCGTCACACTCATGGGGCCGTGGGCCTCGGCGGGTGGCAACGAGGTCATCCGCCAGGAACTGGAGTGGGACGCTCTGACCGCGACCGGGTCCACACTCATCAGCGGCGGGTTCGAGGCTCCCGAAGGTTGGCAACTGCAAGGCGGTTCGATCGCGACGCCGACAGCCGATCGCCCCGCTGCGGAGGGTCAACGCATCGGGCGGTCGTGGCACAACGGGCGGGTCTCGACCAAGTTAAAAGTTCGCGGCGGCGAAGCGGTCACATTGCGAGGCCAAGTCCGGTCCGCCCTCCCTGCGGGATACGCGGAGATGCCGCGCATCCTGTCGAGCGACACCCCCGCTCACCAACACGCCCAGCGGTTCCGCCACGGGGTCAACCTGGGGAATTACCTGGAGGCCCCGCGCGGCCAGGACTGGGGACAGAACTACACAGCTCGCGATTTCGTAGAGATTCAGAAGGCCGGGTTCGACCACGTCCGCTTGCCGATCGGCTGGCAGAACTACACCGGTCCAGCTCCCGACTATCAGTTGGAAGAGGAGATCTTCGGCAAGGTCGACTTCCTGGTACACGAGGCCATCCAGCACAAGCTGGCGGCCATCGTCAATGTCCATCACTTCGACGACTTCACCACTGACCCGGCGGCGCACAAAGCCCGGTTGCTGGCCATCTGGGATCAGATCAGTCGCCGCTATGCGAAGTTGCCAGACACGGTGGCCTTTGAGCTGCTCAATGAACCCAAAGACGCTGCCACGACCACCGTTCTCAACCCCATCTATGCCGAGCTGATCTCGCGGATTCGCCAGACCAATCCCACCCGTCCGATCTTCCTCGGCCCCGGATTGTGGAACCGCGTCTCCGAACTCAACAGTCTCCAACTGCCCCCAGCGGAGCAGAACGTCATCGTCACGGTTCACAGCTATGACCCCTTCGAATTCACGCACCAGGGGGCCAGCTGGTCGAGTCCGGAGGTGAGGAACCTGAAAGGGATTCGGTTCCCCGGCCCGCCCGAGACTCCGTTGGCAATCCCGAAGGGGCTGCCCCAGCACTTGGAAGATTGGCTGACACAGTACAACACACTGCCCGCCGCGCAGAATCCATGCAGTCCCCGCGTGATGCAGGAACTTGCCGGTGAAGCTCGGGAGTGGTCGGTATACTTTGGCCGTCCGGTGCATGTCGGAGAGTTCGGAGCTTACATCGCGGGGGACGATGTCTCACGTGTGAACTATTGCCGGGCCTATCGGCGGGCCATCGAGACGAACGGACTCGGCTGGGCCCTGTGGGACTGGAGTGCGGGGTTCCGATATTGGGACAAGGACCGCCAGCAGGCGGTGCCGGGCATGCGGGACGCCCTGTTTGATCCGTGATGTCGGTCCGCCGATCCGATCCACCGGACTCATGTGCATGACCGGTTCCTTCCGCGAGTTCGTCACATCGTGCCTATTCGGGTGGATGCTGTGACGGATCGGAACGGTGTGTTGAAAAAACAGGACAGCGGGGAGACGCCTCCGCAGCATATGGCCTACGGTTGAGGGTTGCCGAACGCGACATCCTCCAGAGGCGATCATGCACCGCAAAACCCTGTTCCTCCTAATGCTGCTCATCGCCCAGGCGGCCTGCCTGGCGGCGGGGCTGGTCGTGCATACCCGCCAGCAGATGGTACTGGCTCGCACCATCCGGGCCGGAGCAGAGTCCACTCAAGATGCAGTCCTGCTGGGAGCCAACATCTTCGTCTGGACGTTTGGGCTGCAAGCGGCCGTGGCTTGGGTTTTGATCGGGCGTCTGTTCGGTCGACATCAGGTCGAAGAAGACCTGTCTCGCGATGAAGTCTACCTGCGTTCGCAGGAAGTCATTCGGACCCGTGATGCGGTGATCTTCGGGCTGGCCAAGTTGGCCGAGTCCCGCGACCCGGAGACGGGGCAACATCTGGAACGCATCGCCGCGTACTCGACCCGCCTGGCATCTGTGATCCGTCGGCATCCGAAGTTCCGCGACGCGATCTCGGCCAACTTCGTCCAGTCGATTGGGATCAGCTCCGCTCTACATGACATCGGCAAGGTGGGGATTCCCGATCACGTACTGCTCAAGCCGGGGAGGCTCAACGAGGAGGAGACCGTGATCATGCGGACCCACGCCAGGATCGGTGCGGATTGCATTGAATCGATCCAGCGCCGCCTCGGGGAATCGACCTTCCTGCACCAGGCCCGCGAGATCGCCCTGTACCACCACGAACGTTGGGATGGAACCGGTTATCCGTTCGGCATCCACGGCGATGATATCCCGCTCTCCGCCCGCATTGTGATGATCGCCGACGTGTATGACGCACTGACCAGTCGCCGCGTCTACAAGGACCCATACACCCATGAAGTGTCTGTCGAGAAAATGCGGCAGGCGGCTGGTCACCACTTTGATCCCCAGCTCGTGGAGATATTCTTGTCGATCGAATCGCAGTTCGAAGAGATCGCCATCTCGCTTCGCGCCCCCGATGAAGAGGGACCGCTCTCTCATGAGCAACCCGACGATCGCGCCGCAGACCTCATCTCCGAAGAGACCGGCAACCTGATCGAAAGCGTCACCGGACATCACTCCCCACAGACCAGTTCCCCCACCCCCACCGCCATCCAACACGCGAGCTAATCATGACACAATCCAAGTGGAACGCACTCACTGAATACTGTCGCGAACATTTCCTGGAGATGTTCCTCACGCTGATCGTCATCGGGTGTTCCAGTCTGCTCACCTCGCTGCCTGCCGCCAAGGTGGCGGTGCTCAACTTGTACTTTCTTCCGATCGTGCTGGCCGGGTTCTTTCTCGGTCGTTACCGGGCGGGGGCGCTCGCTCTGCTGTCGGCGATCACCGCCGGGATGCTGGTCTCGGGAGACCTGCAAGGCTTTGCCGCCTCGAATTCGCCAGTGCTGGTCAGCCTGACCCTCACCGTCTGGGCGGCGGTGCTGGGATTGACCGCGATTGTGGTCGGGACACTCAAGGACGACCTCGTCGACAAAGCCTCCGAAGCCCGTGAAGCCCAGGTCGGCGTCGTCGAACTGCTCTCCCGCTACCTGCAAAGCGTCAACCCCCAACTCGAGCATCGCTGCCAGCGAGTGGCCCGGTTGTGTGAGCAAGTGGCCCTGAAGCTGCGATTGGAATCCCGCGAGATCGACAACATCCGCGTAGCAGCCGTGCTGGCCGACATGGAAAACGTCGAGATCACCGCCCGCATCGTGCGCAAGGCTGTCGGGGAATTGAAGTCCGATGGCGATCAACAGCGGACGGTCTCGGGGCCGGAACTCGTGCGGTCGCTGGGCGAGGTGCTGTCGGGGGCCTACCCCCTGGTCGCTCCCTCCATGTCCCACGTCGGCGTCTGTGAGAACGCTCCCTTTGGCAGCCGGATCATCCAGGTCGTCAGTGCCTACTGCCGCACCCAAGACGAGACCGGCGACGCCCCCGAGTACGTCATCGCCGAAATGATGACCGATGGCGGAGCCACCTATCACCCGGTCGTGCTGCACGCCCTGTCCGAGGTCGTGGAAGTCACATCCGCGATGGATGCTCGCCGCTCTCGCACTCGGGAAGTCGTCCGCCAGTAGGCGATGTCGCTCCGCGACTCGCATTTCGCCAGCCGAGCGGATTCGTCGCCAACTCTCGACAACGGTGTCGAGGAGAGGTCGCCGCAAAAAAAAAAACGCAAGAAACGCAACAGGGGGGGGGGGATCTTCCTTTTGCGTTTCTTGAGTTTTTTGCGGCCATTCTCCCTGGGGGGAAATTACACAGGTTCTCAGCGATATCGCCCTGCTCTGTGCGACATGGTCGCAAATTGTAGCACGACGCTTCGCGTCGTGATTCACGACGCGAAGCGTCGTGCTACATTTGCAAACGCGATGACCGGCTGTCATGCTCCCCGCGTCATCTGACCCCGGTCCGCCCCCCCATCGTCTCTGGAAGAGCCATGTTGTCCGCACTCGTGCAGTCTGCTGTGAAACGTGACCTGTGGGCGATGGCCGAAGGGGAGAACAACGACAACCCGCTGATGATTCGCTTTCGGTCAGAGTTGCGGAAGGTCGAGGATGTCAGCGGGTATCCGGAGCTATTGCTGGTCAACTGGAACTATGAGTCGGACCCGCACGGGCTGCCGTCGGATTCGGCGGTCGAGGCGATCGACGACTTCGAGGATCTGTTGCTCGCCGCCCTGGAGCACGATTGCCAGACAGTCCTGGTCTGCGTGATTACCAACGATGGCTCGCGGCAGTGGGTGTTCTATTCGAGCGGCATCGACGAGGCGGCCACGCGCATCAACGCGATGCCCCAGAAGGCCAAGCCGTACCCGATTGAACTGCTGACTGATGATGATGCCGAATGGTCCTACTTCAAGGACAATATCCTCGGCGAGTGCGACGAGGCGGAAGAACCGGTGTAGCCACCTTCGCCAGAAGGTGGGCGAACTGGTATCGACATGGCCCCCCACTAGCGAACCTCTGCAGAGGATGTTCGGTTTGTCCGAATGCCTGTTGCGGTCCCTCAACGTACTGGCGAACGTAGCTACCTCACCGTATCGCCGCCACGATCGCGTTACTCAACTTCGTCAATGCCAGCCCGCTGTGTTTCTCCAGCGGCAGCGTCGAGAGCAGCACCGCCGAGGCATAACGATCGGGATCGATCCACATCAACGTCCCCGTCGCGCCCCAGTGACCATAGGCCCTCGGCCCCAGCAGATCGCCGAACGAAGTCGGGTGGGCGGGCCAGTTCATCCGCCAGCCGAATCCCCAACCGCGACAGCGCCGATCGGCCTCGGGGACATCTGGGAAGAACGGCAATTGGTTCGAGGTCGCCGCCTGAATCGTGGTGTGTGAGAACAACTCGACTAGCCCGTTGGTGCCGCCATCCAGCATCACCTGGCCGAAGCGGATCATGTCGCTAGTGGTGGTCAGCATCCCGCCCCACGGGGCGCCCAGTTCCAGCCAGTAGCGGCTGTTCCAGTTCCAGTCCTCGCCGCCGAGTTGCTCGTCGGGGAGATCGACGATCACCAGCCGTTCGGCATCGCCGCCCAACGTAAACCAGTCGTCGGGGGCACCCAGGACCGTGTTCTTCATCCGCAGCGGCGTGAAGATCTCCCGCTGCAGGAATGCGGGCAGGCTCGTGCGCGTCACCGACTCGATCACCGAGGCGAGGAGCGCGAACCCCATGCTCTGGTATTGCACGCCGCGTCCGGGTGGGAAGTCGAGCGAGACGTTGCAGGCCCCTTGCACGAACTGCGACAACGGCGACTTGGTCATCCGCAGGGCGCGGTTGTTCGGCAATTGGTCCGGCAGACCCGAAGTGTGCGTCAGCAGGTGCCGAATCGTGATGCCCTGCTTGGAGGCATCGGTCAGCTGGGGCAGATAGTCCGCGACTGGGTCGGAGAGGGCGATGTCGCCGCGTTCGACCAATAACAGGGTGGCCATGGCGACGATGGGCTTGGTCAGCGACGCCGCGAGGAAGATCGAATTCGCCCGCAGCGGACCAGTTGGGGGAGGGGGAGCTTGCTTTCCGAACTGGTATTCGCCGGTCGACTTGCCCCGCACGGAGACCTGGAAGGCCAGCCCCGGCAGCAGCGTCTGCGTCAGCTTCTTGGCCAGTGCCAGCACTCGATTCCAGCGCTCGGGATCCAATCCCGCATCTTCCGGGGAGGTGATTGCCAGAAACTCATCAGAGGAAGAGAGCATGAAAGTGACTTGCGGCCCGCATGTGTGTGACTGAACGGATGAGAGCGGTTACGGAATCGATAATCCTCGTTGTGGTTGGAACACTAATCTTCACTGATTGACGCTGATTCAGAGCCAGTTCCCATCTCGATCTTCACAGGATGGCCCTTCCAGGAGGATTTCTGAATCCGTGAAGATGAGTGGAGATTCGTGTTCCAGACTCCCCCTTGCAGCGACATTTCACAGTGAACACGGACACCGCTCTACCGGCCCCGCTCGTCCCCCAGATCGACCTCATGCACCGGCATCAGACGATCCAAGTTGGTGACGGACAACACTTCGCGCACATCGTTCGAGGGGTTGTAGAGATGCACCTCAGCCCCAATCTGCCGGACCGACGCCAGCAATCCCAGCAGTCCGCTGGGGATCAGCTTGACACCAGTGAGATCCACCGCCAACACTCGGCAGTGTTCCCGAGCGATCAGCGCCACGATCTCTTCCCGGCACGCGGCCAGATTCACCGTGTCCAACAATTCCCGCCCCCCGAACCCCACCACGGTCGTGGGGCCGACGGAGTAGACTTCCATGATCGGCGGTTCATTCGGCATGTGCGTCTCGGTCAGACAGGGGATTCTGGGCACCGGACATCGTTCAAGGCCAGCAGTCGGACACACGCCCCCCGTGAGACGGCCTTTCCAGGCCGTCTCACTGCGAGAGTCGCCCGTGGACGGCCTGGAAAGGCCATCCGACCCGGTCAGCGTTCTGTGTCCGCTCGCCCCACCCAATCTCGACTATACACCGCCGGGGACCGCCCTCAAGTGTAAGCACGGACGATTCGCTCGGATTCTCCGGTATTTCGCACAAGCCGCTATGTGATCCGGAACAACCGCCGGATCGCCTCCAGCAGCCCGTGCGGCGTCCCCTCGCGGGATTCATCACGCAGGGCTTCCAACGGCGGATGCAGGAGTTTGTTCACGATCCGGTCGACCGTGCGTTCGACAGCTTGGCGATCGGGTTCGCTCAGGTGCGGGGCCTTCCGAAACAACTGATCGAGTTCCTGGCGACTGATCTCCTGCCAATGTTCCCGCAACTGCTTGATGATCGGACCGGTCGACTTGTGGTTCAGGTCATGGACGAAGCGGGTGGTCTCGGCTTCGATGATTGTGCGGGCGACTTCGATTTCTTGGGCGCGGTTGTTGCGGTTCCGCTGGCAGGTCGCTTCGAGGTCGTCGATGTCGTAGAGGAACACGCTGTCGTCGATCTTACCGACAGCGGGATCGAAGTCGCGCGGGGCACCCAGGTCGAGGACGAACACCGGTCGCTCACCGGTGCGTTTGCGGACTGCTTTGAACCGGGGCACGTCGACGATCGGTCGGTCGGCCCCGGTCGTGCTGACGATGACATCCGCCTCGCACAGGCAGTCATCGAGCGTCGCCCAATCGCGAGCGATCCCACCGAACTCGTGGGCCAACCGCAGTGCCCGCTCGGGATTGCGGTTGCAGACGAGGATGCGCTTGACCCCCTCAGACTTGAGGTAGCGGAGGGTCTCCTCGCCCATCTCGCCCGCTCCGATGACCAGCACCGTCTTGTCACTGAAGCTCTCGAAGATGCTCTTGCCGAAGTCGATGACAGCCACGCTGGCGATGGAAATGCGGCCTTCGGAGAGCCGCGTTTCGGTCCGCACCCGACCAGAAACCGCCAAGGCCCGCTGGAACAGCGTGTTGGTTAACAGCCCGCAGGCAGTGGCCTTGGCCGCAGCGTCATAGGCCGACTTCACCTGGTTCACGATCTGGCTTTCGCCCAGGACCATGCTGTCGATGCTGCTGGCCACATCGAACAGATGCCGCACGGCATCCTGCCCCGACTTCTCGGCCAACTCGGAGTAGAAGTCATCGAGCGGCACCTCGTGGAACTCGGACAGGAACTGGGCGATCTGCCGGAGTTCGGGCCCACTGCCGGGGACATCATGGGCGGTGTAGATCTCGACCCGGTTGCAGGTCGAGACGATCACGAACTCGCACTGCGGAAACCGGTCGCGGAGTTCCGAGTAAGCCCGCGCCAGATGCTCCGGCGAGGAGAACGCCAATCGCTCGCGAACCGAGAGACTCGCGGTCTGGTGGGTGCAGAAGACGACCTGGAGGTTCACGTGCGGACCTCCGGAATGCGTTGAGCGATCCGTAGCACGGGCACATTTGCCCGTCCGTCCAATTCACCACGGAGGCACGGAGGCACAGAGAGGGAGATCGCCAGAGGATGACACCGTACTACTAACGGTCCAAATCTGCGCACGCTGCGCAAATTCACAAGGGCCAGCAAACATTCTATACCCCGAAGGGGTTGTCCATCACAGCCCAGGGTCGCGACGCAGGAGCGCACCCTGGGAAAGCACGACCCGGAGAACGCCAACCCTGAAGGGGTTGTCCACCCGCACGACTCGGCGAGGCACGGCTCAGTGTGGAACCCTTTCAGGGTTCGTTCTCGCGCGGCGCGTTGACCCAGGGTGCGCTCCCTTCGGTCGCGACCCTGGGCTGTGATGGGCCACCCTTTCAGGGTGCAGAGGTCGCCTGGACGGTGTGTGGTTTCTGGCTGACGGCACCCTTTGGTTGCGGCTACGCCGCGCTGGGACTCTGTGCTTCCGTGGTACATCCCGACTTGCGATGAAGACGGACGGGCAGATGTACCCTTCCCACGGTCCTTCTTTCCATGAATCCCACCCGTAAAGACCTCCAAACAGAGCATCGTCACCAGCAGGAACCCACAGGCCCACAACGTCCGCCACGCCACAATCTTGCCCGATGACTGGCTGCGATTCACCAGCCATCCGAACAGAACGATCATGGCCAGCCACAACACATACATTACCAGGAACCCCGGTGCGAACAGATCGACCGGGGTCGCTGTGGCCCGCGACTTCCAGGCCAGGCAGACCCCCGCCAGCATCCCCAGTGTCAGCATCGGCACCGAGCTGACCACCGCCCACCAGTTCATTCGCCCGAGACGCTCCAGGCTATACAGCTGGAGGCTGTCCGGGTCGGGATGCTTGTGCCGCAACCGATTGTGCTGCACGAGGTACATCAGACTCAACAAAAAACCGATCGTGACCCCCGCAATGCCAAACACCAGCAGCGAAGCATGGAACATCTCGACCGCATATTGAGCGTCCCGAACCCGAGGCTCCCGCTTCATTGAGGTCGACGAACTGACCAGCAGCAGCACCAGCGGCAACAGGAACACCCCCAGTCCCAGTCGACGATCTCGCAACTCCAACACCACATACACCGCAGCTGCCACCCACGCCAAGACCAGCAACCAGTCGTGCATCGACCCAATCAGTGGCGGCATGTTGGAGACGCGGCTGCGGTGGACGAGATACATCGTCTGCGCGACCAGCCCCGCCCCGGTGAAGCCCATCGCGGCCCAGCGGTTGATCCGACTGCTCCGAAGGAATTGGGTCAACTCCAACCCCAGCGCGACCAGGTAGCTGGCGAAGAAGCAGAAGACAGACACCTTTTCGAACTGCGGCATGGGGGAGAACCTTGGGGTGTAGGGTGGGACCAGCTCGCTTTGGAGCGCAGGCCCACCACTTGCGACGTTGTCCATGCCCCATGGTGGGCCTGCGCCCAAAGCGGCTGGTCCCACCCTACGACTGACTCAGCGGGTTGGGAGTGGATTTGACTCTCGGTCCCAAGCAGAGCTTGGGACGGAGAGCGCGAGGGTAATCCGTCACTCGATAGGCAGGAACGTCAGCGTTCCGGCCAGCATGTCGGGCACGATCAGTTGCTTGTTCTCGCGGTCGTAGAAGAAGTCGGCAGCGGACTGGAGCCCCTCGTGGATGACCTTGGCTTCCTTCGTTTTGCGGTCGACCTTCCAGACCTTGCCCTGTGTCCAACTGGAGGCATAGAAGAAGTCTCGCGTGGCGGTCAGTCCGTCCAGCCCGCGCAGGCCACTGGCCAGGACGGTGTACTTGCCGTCTTCGTAGTGGACGATGTCCCCGGCGAAGAAGTCAGTGACGTAGATCCGTTCGGTCCCTTGGGGTCCACCGACCGCGACACCGTTCGGGAAACGAAGCGCCGGGTTGCCTGCGGGCACCGCCACGCTGATCCCTCCGGTGAGCGTGACCTTATAAACGCACCCCTTGTTCGGCAGCTTCTGGGCTTCCTCGCTGTCGAGTCCCCACAGCTTCCGGTCCCCACTGGGGTCGAACATCGGGGTCGGATTGCTCATCTCCGCGACGTAGACACATGCCCCGTCCCGGCCTGCGGCCACATCGTTGAGGAACTCGATCGGCTGGGGAAACGCCTTGGCTTCGGCGAGCTTGGTGGCGGTGCCGTCCTTGTCGACCTTCCACAGCGTCGTCTCATCGGCAGTCACGAGAGAGTCACCGACGAAGACCAGGCCCTTGGGATTGCTGAATCCCTTGGCAAAGACCGTCACGGTCTCCCCATCGACCGAGACGATTGTTCCATCGCCGGGCACTTCGCCGTTGATCATCGAGACATACAGCTTCCCCCCAAACCCCCGGCAGACGCTCTCCGGCTTCTCACCGACTTTGATCGTCTTCAAGGGCGTCTGGGCACAGAGCAGGCTGGTCGACAACAGACTCAACGCAAGGCAGGACAGCAGTCGGCGGGGCATCGGTAACTCCGGTGAGGCAAGGGGCGGGACTTTCGCGATTGAGTGTAACAGGAGTGGCCCTGAGCAGTCAGCCGTGGGCGAGTTCGTCTCCGATGCGTTAGACTCTGCGATGTAGGGCGAGCGGTCGATGAGAATATACCGATCAGCCGGAACGCGCTAGCGTCCGGTTTCAACCGTGGGCTAGCGCCCTGCGGCTGATGACTGGGAATTCATCTCATGCTGCTCGCCTAGGATGAACTACTGGACTCCCACGAGACCACTGAACACTGATGGAACTGCGAGCGTTTGCCGAACGCATCCTGCGGTCGCCTTCGATGGAGGCGAAGCTGGAGCCGCTGGGCGACCCGGTCGAGGATCGGGAGCCGGGAGTGGCGGTGCGGATCGAGACACCGGCCCGGCCCGATAACCTCCGGTTCGCGGCCCCTCGGACGACACCGTCGATGCCGCATCCGTTGGCCCTCGGAGAGGAGTCCAAGCGGGCGGTGACGCACCACATCATGGCCAACCATGAGTTGCAGGCCCTGGAAGTGATG
The DNA here is from genome assembly GCA_043743415.1 of Planctomycetota bacterium. GTDB lineage: Bacteria > Planctomycetota > Planctomycetia > Planctomycetales > Planctomycetaceae > TH-plancto1. The sequence continues at coordinate 1,055 of JAYTWO010000353.1, read as the reverse complement.
GCCTGGGTCTTGCTCGCCTTTCCCGAGGCTCCGGCGGAATTTCGCACCGGCATCGCGCGGGTTATGGCCGATGAGCAGCGGCATACCCGCATGCACATGGAGCGAGCCGCGCGGCTCGGACTGGAGTTCGGGCAACTGCCGGTGAACTGTTATATCTGGAAACAGACGCGGTCGTTCGAGACCCTGCTCGATTACATTGCGGTGCTGCCACTGGTGTTTGAGGCGCGGAACCTCGACCATACGCTGGAACTGGAGAAGGCGTTCCTGGCCGTCAACGATCCTCGCAGTGCAGCACTCATGCGCCGCATTCATGAGGACGAGATCGAGCATGTCGCCTTCGGCCTGCACTGGCTGCGGACGCTCAAACAGCCAACCGACACCGAGTGGGAGGCGTACTGTGCCCACCTCAAGTGGCCGATGAGCGCGACCAAGTCGTACGGTGAGGAGTTCCAGCGGGACGCACGCCTGCGGTCCGGAATGACGGACGTGTTCATCGACAGCATTCAGGCGCTGCAGCGACCATCCACACCACATCCCGGATCGGGCAAACATGTTTGAACACAAGGGTGAGGAGATTCTGGCTCGGGCCGAGTTTCTACTCCGGCTGCTGCGCAGCGTCTGCTTCACGCTGCTGATTGTCGCAGTGTCACTCACGATCGGCAGTGCGGGATACCATCACTTCGAGGGGCTGGCGTGGGTCGATGCGCTGCTGAATGCGGCGATGATCCTGACCGGGATGGGGCCAGTGAACCCGATGCAGAGCGTCAGCGGCAAGCTGTTCGCGACGTTCTATGCGCTGTACAGCGGGATCGCGTTTCTGTCCGTGATGGCGATCCTGCTGGCCCCGGTGATACACCGGGCGATGCACCGGTTTCACTTGGATGACGGGGAGTAGGGAGTCGGGAGTAGTCAGACAAAAGCCCACCGGTTGCAACCGGTGGGCTTTCAACGCTCAACGCTCAATCCACCATCCGTCCTCCGGGATTCTTGATGATTTCGGTGAAGATGTCGGTCAGCCGCTGCTCGTACTCGGCGGGGTTGCCGGAGCCTCGGGG
>JAYTWO010000352.1:0-7453 GCA_043743415.1 Planctomycetota bacterium | reverse complement strand
TCCTCCGGAGTCTCAAAAATCGTAGCCCGCGCGTTCGCCCGATTGAGCACGTGAAACACCGCACCGCCATCTTCCGCTCGCTTGGCTCTTCCCATGATGTCCAAAGTTTACTCAACCGACGAAGTGTTGTCAACGCAAAGGTTCCTGACACCTTTGTTTCTACGTGTGTCGAATTCACCTTCGACGGAAATGATGAAATGGACTCCACTCAAGGTCGAGGTTGGGCCGTTCTTGACAGAAACGAAATCAAGGGGATGATCTTCTTCCATATGGGAGACGAGTCTGAGTTCAAGGCAGAGAAAATCAAAAGGGAAATGACGATGGGCGAAATCAGCAAGAAGCTGTACCAGAAACTCGCATCAAGAGCCGACAAGCTGCCAACCAAGGAACCAAAGGGGCGTCCCGGTGAACCGCTTCCCGGTGGCGTTCGGGATGTCGCCATGCTCATCAAGGATGGGCTTAATCCATTCCATGCCGCATACGTCAACATCCAGCAGATCAGTTCTCACTTTGCCGAGAGTGTTTCACAACTACCTGAAATGAAGGCGTATGCCAACCTGGCTTGTGAAGCCGAGGACGAGTATCTGCCATCGGGGCCGCCCATGAGTCCGCTGACCGGCAGTTACTTCACCTGCTGGGCGTTCTACGATCTGCGATTCGGGAAGGACGGCGACACCATCGGGAAGTGCGAGATCGACGCCAACGACATCTTCCTGATGAATGACAACCAATTGGACGCTCTCAAGAAGCTGTCGGAATCCCGGATGGGGATCTACGAGCATGTTGGGTCGGCAAATGGCTTAGTCCATCTACGAGAGTTGATAACAGGCGATGAGTTCCCGTGCCTCTGCACGTCAGGTTATCAGGGCCGGTCTGGAGAACTCTGGTATGTCAGAAAACTCCCACCGCCTTTACCGGAACTGGAAAAGATTCACATCCTCTTCACCACTCCCTACATCCTGATCGAAGCCACGAAGGACGACTGGACGCAGTTCATCAAACGGACGCTGCTCAAGGTCGAGGCCGACAATGACCGTGACCGGCTTCATCGGCTGCTGAAATTCGGTCTTGGCACGAACTATTGGAACGAGTTCGTGTTCAAGGCGTACCACCATCATCAAGCTCAGGCCATTTTTCTCGCTGGAATTCCTGATCTGAAGGCCACGCTTCCTCATGCCTAACCCGACCGACAAGTTGAAGCGGGGTAGCACCGGTTGGCCGCTTGGGGCCGACCGGTGTGCTGAAGGCAGGGGAGGTTCGCTCGGACGGGGGCTGGGCACACGGGAACACATTCTGGATGGGCAATTCGGCCTGCAGAGGCATCGGGGCATTATGCCAAACGCCACACAGCGTGGCCACCTCCTCCGGCGATCCCCGCCCCGGATGGGTCCACATCGACTCAATCGTGGCCACCCCGCGGATCTGAGTCGCTTGGCTTCCGGACTCACTGCCATCTCCGGACGCTGACCCACTGCCACTCGCCGAGCCGGACCCGCTGCCTGAGCCCGAGCCACTCTCAGAACCACTGCCGGTGATCGTGACGTTGACTCTGGGTGTATCGGTCAAGCGAAGCTCTTCCGAATGTGTGTGCGTCTGGATTGTCGGCGATTGCTCCGACATCGCTGTCTGAGGACGATTCGTGAGCGGTACTCCACGGTGAGCGTCGCCCCAGCGATTTCGGAGTCATCTCCGACGCCGGAGTGCAGCAGTATTCTGACGAATTCTGCTACGCTGCCGCCGTGAATCTCCCCAGACCGACCGAAGGAATCCCATGAACCGACGAGAGAAGCTGGAAGCCATGCTGGCGGACGATCCCCAGGATCAACTGCTGCGCTACATGCTGGCCATGGAACTCGACAAAGAGGGGGACCACGACCGCAGCTTGTCGTCCCTTGAGGGGCTGATGAACGATGACAAACCGTATGTGCCCGCCTTTCTGATGGCGGGCCAGCAGTTGACCCGACTCGCCCGCACCGCCGATGCGCGAGCGGCCTTTCAACGCGGGATCGATGAGGCCCAGGAGCAGGGGGAAGCGCATGCGTTCGAGGAACTCAAGCGGTTTCTGAGTGAACTGGATTGAGGGTGACTCTGTTCGCTGTCGCCCCCAGCGTGCTGTGACACGCGGTGGATGACGGGTGTCGACTCTCTCACCCGGCCTGGGTGTTCGTGAATCTTTCAAGAAGCCTCGAAACCGAGCCGTCAGTCCGGTGTTGAACAGGCGGGCAGTTCTCGATGATGTGCCCGGGTGTTCGCCGCTGTCAAGCGATCCGTGTCGCCTTTCGCTCCGCGAAAGGCCGTTCTTTCGCGGAGCGAAAGACGACAATCCCGGCGGGTGATTGCCTGACGACTCGTGAGCTGCCCGGCGGGCTGGGGATGAACAGGCCCCGCTCCAAGTCGGACGGCCTCCCCTGTGGGACGGGTACATTTGCCCGTCCGAGGGGCGATGATCAGACGGACGGGCCAATGTGCCTGTCCTACAAACTCTGGAGATCATGCATGCTTCGCTTCCCACTCTCTATCACGATCGTGCTGACCCTGCTGGGCCTCTGTCCGGTGGCCTCCGCTCATCCGGGGCATGTGCACAGGAAGTCCACGACTTCGAGCAGCCCGAAGCCCGAGGCGACCGCGCCGAGTCGCGAGACTTTCGTCGCCGTCAGCGGAGGGCAACTCCAGTTACGGCGGTCGGATGATTCGCTGGTCACGCACCCGCTGTCCGACCTCAGCGAGGCGGACCGTCAGTGGGTCGAGCAGCGGATGGCCGAGATTCGCCGGGCCAATCAGGCCCTCGCTCAGAACGATGCCTCGACTCTGTTGGCCCAGAACCGCACGCCGCGAACGACCGCAACCGAAAAATCCCCCGCGATGGCCAAGGCATTCGCAGCCTTCGTCAAATCCAAGGCGATTCAAACCCGTTGGGACGACCAGTTTTTCTATGTCGAATCCAACGGGATGCCCAAGCACCCGATGATGATCGGCATCACCTCCTGGCAACAGCAGGTGCCGCTGCCCCAGTCGTATGTCGGCGAGAATGCGTGGCGCATCCCGCTGCATCCGGTCCCGGCCAAAGAGCCGTTGTCGACGAAGGGGGCGTTCCTGCGCGGGGCGATTGCTCTGGCTGCCAATGGAATCCCGATCTTTAACCCGCTCAATAATCGCGGCGATGATGCGTATCTGTTCGGCGAACTCGACGAGTACGGCGGGCATTGCGGTCGGGCCGATGACTACCACTACCACATTGCCCCGCTGCATTTGGAGAAGACCATCGGGAAGGGGCTGCCGATTGCGTACGCCCTCGATGGCTATCCGATCTATGGGTACACCGAGCCGGATGGGTCTGCTGTCAAAGGACTGGATGAGTTCAACGGCCACGCGGACAAGGCCGGAAACTACCACTACCACGCGACGAAGACCTACCCCTATCTCAACGGCGGGTTTCATGGTGAAGTGACCGAACGCGATGGCCAGGTCGACCCTCAACCGCGAGCTGAGCCGCTACGCGAAGCGGGAAGCCCCATGCGGAATGCCAAGATCGTCGGCTTCGAAGAGACCCAGCCCGGCAGCTACCGTCTGACCTACGAACTGAACGGCAAGACGGGGAGCGTGAATTACGTCCTTAACAAAGACGGGTCGGCGAAGTTCACCTATGTCGCCACGACGGGAGTCTCCGACAGCGAGACCTATACGCCCCGGCGACGCGGCCCCGGTGGTGGGGATCGACCTCCGAGAGACGGTCAAGGACCGCCGCCTCGACCCGGTGAAGAGATGCCTGAGAACACCCCGGCAGTGGAGATCGACCCGAATCTCCCGAAGCTGGTGGTGACGAGTACCGCCATTGATGCGAATGGTTTCATCAGCAAGGAGTACACCTGCGACGGAGCGAATGCCTCGCCGCAGGTGGCCTGGACCGGGGCTCCGGCGGGGACGAAGTGCTACGCCGTCAACGTGTGGCACACGCCGGGACCGGGCGATACGAAGTCGTACTGGGTCGTCTACAACATCCCGGCCAATGTTGCCGAGCTGGCCAAGAACTCGCAGGGCGTCGGCACTGCGGGCCTGAACGACAAGCGACGGGCTGCCTACGATCCGATGTGTTCGAAAGGCCCCGGCGTGAAGACCTACCACGTCACGGTTTACGCCTTATCCAAAGAACCGCAGCTCGCTCCCGCCCAGGCCCACCGGGCCAATCTATTGGCAGCCATCCAGGACATCACACTGGCCTCCGGGACGCTCGACTTCCAGTACGAACGCCAGGCGAAGGCGCTGCTCCCCATCATTGGAGGAGTTGTCGTGTCGCTGTTAATCGCCGCAGGTTTCTACGCGATTCGGATTCGTCGTCGGCAGCACAGCGGGGTCTCTCTCAAGCCGTGCCTGGCTGTCGTCTCATGGATGCTGATCACCACATCGGCGTTCGCAGCTGAGCCACTGAAGCCGGTGAAAGTGTTCATTCTCGCAGGTCAGTCGAACATGGAGGGGCAGGCGGTCGTGGACCTGGGGGGGAAGGACTACAACGACGGGAAGGGGACGCTGGCTCGGCTAATCGAGGATGTTACGAAGCGGTCCCAACTCGAACATCTGCGGAACGCGGACGGGACATGGGTGGTTCGCGATGACGTGTGGTGCCGCTACAAACGCGAGCATGGGCCGCTGCTGGCGGGGCCGCTGGCAATGGGGTTCAGCGTCTATGGTGACCGGCATCACTTTGGCCCGGAGTTGGAGTTTGGGCATGTGATCGGCGATCACTTGGGGAACCCGGTCCTGCTCATCAAGACAGCCTGGGGCGGCAAGAGTTTGTATCGGGACTTCCGCCCACCCAGTTCCGGCGGTGAAGTCGGGCCGTACTATACGAAGATGATGGCCGAGATCCGCGAAGCCTTGGCCAACTTCAAGACCGACTTCCCGGCCTTCGATGGTCGAACCGCCGAACTGGCCGGGTTCGTGTGGTATCACGGTTGGAACGATGGCGTCGACCCCCAGCACGCCATCCCCGAGTACGAGCAGAACCTCGTGAACCTCATCCACGATGTGCGCCAGGAGTTCCAGTCTCCACAACTCCCCGTCGTCGTCGGCGAGATTACCGGCCCGTGGGTCGAGGCCCCGAAAGAGTGGGACACCCTGCGAAAATCGCAAGCTGCCGCAACGGCGAGGCCCGAGTTCAAGGGCAACGTCCTGTTTGTGCCGACGCACGACTTCGTACGGAAACCCGAGGACTCGCCCAACCCCGGCCACGGGCACCACGAGTTCGGCAACGCGGAAACGTATTTCCTCGTCGGTCACGCCCTCGGGGAAGGGATGAAGACGCTCTTGAAGCGTTAGCGGTCGATCTCACCCATCACGATATCCAGCGAACCCACGATCGCCGGTATATCGGCGATCAAAATCCCCTCGCACAGCGGGCCGGTGACCGAGAGATTGCAGAAGCAGGAACTCTTCGCCCGAGCACGCATCGGCTCCGCTTGCCCGTCGCCCACAATGTAGAACCCCATCTGGCCGCGAGGGCATTCGGTTTCGAGGTAGCACTCGTCGACCGGCAGTTTGGTCGACATCTTAAACGGGACGCGGAAGGCTCCCTGGGTCGTCGGGTACTTGTCGAGGGCTTGCCGCACGAGGCGGATGGCCTGGGTCACTTCGAGCATCCGCACGAAGAACCGGCACCAGTTGTCGCCCAGGATGACCTCACGGGGAATGTTCTTGACCCCGGCGAATGGAGCGAACGGAATCTCGAAGTCGTACCCCTCGTACATCCGGGTGTAGATCGGCTCGCCGTCGCGCCGCAGGTCGAAATCGACCCCGCTCCCACGCAGGACCGGCCCGGTGCAGCCGTAGCTGATGGCCATCTCGCCGGACATGACGCCGCTGCCCGCCGTGCGCTTGATGAAGATCGAATTGCGGGTCAGCAGCGTGTGGTATTCGAAGATCCGCTTTTCGAGCCAATCGAGGAACAACCGGCACGTATCGGCCCACGACATCTTCGTGTTCGGACTCATGCCAGTCAGTGCCGACAGTCCGGGTGGCAGCGTGATCTGCGTCGGCAGATCGTGCGTCGCCCCACCGATGGTGATGTAGCTATAGGTCAACCGCGCCCCGCAGACCTCCTCGAACAGATCGAGTATGATCTCTCGTTCGCGAAACGCATACAGGAACGGGCTGAACGTCCCCAGATCGAGCCCATACGCCCCCATCCCGACCAGGTGGCTGGCGATCCGCCCCATCTCCGCGATGATCACGCGCAGCGTCATCGCCCGCTCTGGCACCTCAATCTTGAGGAGCTTCTCAAACGTCAGGGCCATGCCCAGATTCATGTTCATCCCGGCCAGATAATCCATCCGGTCGGTGTACGGAATCCACTGCGGCCCGTTCAGATTCTCGCCAATCTTCTCGGCACAGCGGTGCAGATACCCAATGTGCGGCGTCGTCTCATGCACGACTTCGCCGTCCGTTCGCAGCAACAACCGCAGCACGCCATGCGTACTGGGGTGCTGCGGCCCCATGTTGACGAGCATCTCATCGGTTCGAACATCGAACTCAACAATGCGGGGATCTTCGAGGACAGCTGTGGACATGAGGTTCAGGTTCCGCCGGGGTCGAAAGAGAACCGGGATTCTAGTACGGAGTGTCCCGTCTCGCCACGATTCCCAGCGGGCATTCTGGCCATTCCCGGTTCAGGGGACGGACCACAAGATTCTCTCTGGGAAGGCGTGCTTTCCGCAGCTATGATAATTTCGAGTCAAGCAAGGGAGCTTACGATGACCGAAGCAGTCGAGCAACTCAAGTCCAGAGTGGGTAACCTCACCATACCGGAGCGTGCTGATCTGGCATATTTCTTGCTGACTTCGCTGGAGCCTGAAGAGACGGGGGCCGAAGCTGCGTGGGAGATCGAGATCGACCGCCGTATCGCAGAAATTCAGAGCGGCAAAACTGAAGGTCGTCCCGCTGAAGACGTGCTCGCCGATTTGCGGGATCGCTACCGATGAAGCCGGTTTTACTTCATTATGGGTGCTGAGGCCGATTTACGTGATGCACTCGACTACTATGAAGGGCAGCGAGCGGGCCTTGGCGGCGAGTTTCGCCGCGAGTTCGAAGCCGCGCTGGAGAGAGTTCGCATGAATCCGCTGGCGGGGGCGATCGAAGGCAACGCTGGTGTTCGATTTCGTCCGATGAACCGGTTCCCCTACCGGTTGGCATATCTCGATATGGGTGAAATCATCTGGGTCGCTGCCGTGGCCCACCACCGCAGGCATCCGCGTTACTGGGCTGGGCGTAGCCCTCAGTGAGGCATTGATCCCACAGCTGCTGCAAAACTGGGTCGCCTCGGATCACTCAACCTCATCCTTGACCACGACCCAGATTCTTTTCAGCGGCAGCTCCGCCTTGATCTCTGCGTCAAGCTGTTCGTAGTAGACGTAGGTCAGGCTGTGCCTGATCGATCAGGCACAGCCTGACCTACGTCTACTGC
>JAYTWO010000351.1:0-4725 GCA_043743415.1 Planctomycetota bacterium | reverse complement strand
TTGAAAAGAGACCCGCGTTCTCCATCCAGCCGCGACCAGGCCGAAACCAACCCCTCATTTTCGTGTGTTTCGTGGTTGAACCGCAGAGGATCGAGTGGGTCTGATGCAGTCTCCTCTTGTTCACCGACGTTTGGGACGCACACACGACAAAGCCCTGCTGGAGGACGTGGACGCCGCACTCGAGAAGATGGGCGGCAAGGTGAGCAAGTTTTAATGAACCTCTGTCCCGTGGGGCTGGACCTCGAATCGTGGCACTCCGACCAACCCAGCTAAGCTCCCTGAACGGAGGGGCGAAGCAACTTTCCCAGCCTGGGTATTAACTGTACTGACCCAGGGAAAGACTGTCCCATGGATGTTGAAGAGATTCCAACGTTGCCCCACAATGTCAGTGAACTCATTCTTTGATAGTGTAATAATGACAATTACCCCATAACGCCATGACTCATCGTCGTTTATGGATGACGAACTCTCTCCCGACTCGCAATATCGCCCGCAGCTCTTCGGCATTTTGAAATCTCATCTTGACCCTTTTTTCCAAAACATCGTATTTTCCCGCTCACTTGCTGCGGGTCTCTCCCGCAGTGGGTCTCACCTCGGATGCACCTCTCTGCGTGCTTCTCCCCTCTCCCTGATCATTCGTCCTGAATGGCCAGGCTCCAGCTCCCCTCCAATCCGTTCGCGATTCCGTGACGGACTCTGGGACGAGTCGGTTCCTCCCCTCCTGAATCATCCCCTCTCTCTCGGAAGGCTCTGTCATGAAGCGGTTCGCCTCTCTCTCGTTCGGTCTGTTTCTCCTGGTGTCGGGTTCCGGCTGCTGCTGCCTGGGACCACTGTTCGGTATGCACGGCGGCGGCTATGGCGGTGGTGGCTATGGCGGTGGTGGCTGCCAGCCGTGCGGCGGCGGGGCCTATGGAGCCGGGTATCAGCAAAGCCCCTGCGGCCCGGGTGGCTGCGGGACATCCTACGCTCCGAACGGCATGGCTCCGCAAGCGTTCTATCCGGGAGCTGTGCAGCAGGCCGGTGTGCCGTACACGTACCAGACTACCGCGCTGAATCCGAATCCGGCTTGGTAACCTGCGGGGATGGATGCAGTGCTTGGCTCCGTCCGTTCCGTGAGTCTCATCAGTCGACTCTCTCGTTCCGGTTTCTCTGCGGACTGTGTTTCGGTAGACTGAGCGGTAGACCCGCCGGACCGCTGAGATGTCTCGCGATCCCACCGGGTGGTGTGTATCCGCGCGGGCGGTGGATCCCGAGAGGAGTGGGGAATGTTGGTTCGCTTTTGCATGATCGCCGTTCTGGCGTTTGGGGTTGTGGGTTCGGTGCGTTCGATTTCTGCCGAGGATGCTGCGCCCGCTGGTGCTGCCGCGCCTGATGTGGCCACCGAATGGGCCGGGCTGGTGAAGGACATGGAAACCTTCAAAGAGACCATGGAGTCGCTCAAACTCCGCTTCTCGAAGGCCGTCGGTCCCGAAAAGTCGAAAATCTCCAAGGAAGCCAGCGGTCTGGTTACCACATTCCAGACGAAGACCTATCCCCGCATGACGAAACTGGCGGCTGAGGTCTACAAGCTCGACCCGGAGAATACGGTTGCCGCGGAACTCATGCTGGAGACGCTGTTCTCCTCGAATCAGTATCCCGAACTGATCAAGGTCTCCGAGACTGTCCTTAAGAAAGACCCCAAGGCGCAACTCGCCGCCAACTTCAATGGCGTCGGCAAGTTTGCGGAACACGACTTCGAGGGAGCCATCAAGGTTCTGAAGGCCGCCGAAGTCGACGGGATTCTCATCCCGCAGATTGGCGGACAGTATCTCAATACCGCTGAACTCTACATCGATTTCTGGAAGAAAGAACAAGCCATCCGCGCGAAGGAAGATGCCGCCACCGGGGATGAACAACTGCCAATCGTCAAGCTGACCACCACGAAGGGCGACATCGAAATCCTGATGCTGGAGAACGAGGCCCCCAACAGCGTGGCCAACTTCATCAGTCTGGTCGAGAAGAAATTCTACGATGGCGTGAAGTTCCATCGAGTCATCCCCAGCTTCATGGCTCAGGGGGGCGACCCCAACAGTCGCGATAAGCCGGAATTGGCGGGCCAGGGCGGACCGGGCTACACCATCGCGTGTGAGTGCTACCAAGACAATGCCCGGAAGCATTTCGCGGGCACATTGAGCATGGCCCATGCGGGCAAGGATAGCGGCGGATCGCAGTTCTTCCTGACGCACCTTCCGACCAACCACTTGAATCCAGCCCCCGATAAGGAAATTGGGGTTCACACGGTCTTCGGGAGAACGATCAAGGGCTTGGATGTCATCCGGGCTTTGGTGGTCGATGACGTGATCACATCGGCCGTCGTGGTCCGCAAGCGGAACCACGAGTACACGCCGAAGACGCTGCCCGATAAGAAGTAGGTTCCGATCTCACTGCTGAACCAGTCCCAAGAGCCACGCGGATCCATTTCCCGTGGCTCTTGTCATGTCGCACGACGCTCCGCATCGTGCGTCTCGAAGCGGAGCGTCGAACCACAATCCCCACCAGAGAGAGGCAGATCGTCTGGCACTGTGCGGAGTCTCTCGATGGGGCATCACATACTTTTCTGGCACACGACGCCACGGTCATGGGGCTGCGTCATCGCCCTCTTCGCGGTGTTCGCTGCGGTTCTCACCGACGCATCGGCACTGTACGCCGCCGACGAACCGCAAGTCCGCGCCCGCTACCGTGTCCTCGGAGCGGTCGAACCTCCCGCCACCACTCCACCCGTTATCGAGAAAACCCTCGAAGGCCGCATCCGTGTCCAGGCCCAGGACGGCGGACTGCTCCTGGAAGACCGGCAAGGCGTACTGTGGCCGATCACCGCCAGCCAGACCCCGGTCACTGAATCGCTGGAAGCCCCCTTTACCACGATGACCGCCGATGAGCTGGCCACCTCCCTCCAGGCCGAATTCGGCGAGGGCTTCGAGGTCGTCCGCACCCCGCACTACCTCATCTGCACCAACGCCGGAATCGGGTACGGTGAGTGGTGCGGCCAACTGTTCGAGAGACTTCACACCGGATTTCAAAAGTTCTGGAAGGACCGGCTGCCGGGATTAGAGGCCCCGGACCGCCCTCTCGTGGCGATCGCGTTTGCGACTCAGAAGGAGTACCAAGCCTTCCAGATCACCGACGCCGGAGGAGTCGTCGGAGCTGCTCAAGGGTATTACTCTGCCCGCACCAACCGCATGGTGCTGTTCGACCCATCGCCCAGTGGGACAGGCCAGAACCGCACCGCCGCCGAGATCCAGAAAGAAGCCCTCCGTAACCCCGGCAACATCGCCACCGTAATCCATGAGGCGGTGCATCAGTTGTCGTTTAACATTGGCTTGCAAACGCGGTATGCCGACAACCCGGTCTGGTTCTCGGAGGGGCTGGCAATGTACTTCGAGACCCTGGACCTCGAAGCCCGCTCGGGGTGGAGAACGATTGGCCAGATCAACCCCGTCCGGCTCGATCGTTACCGCGTCCTGGCCAGGCAGCGATCCCCCGAGATTCGCTCGCTCCTCTCGACCGACGACCGTTTCCGCGATCCCCAACTGGCCGTCGACGCCTACGCCGAAGCCTGGGCCTTACATTTCTTTCTAATTCGCACACAAAAGGAGAAGTACAACAATTATCTGGGCCAGCTCACCGCCAAGCCGCCGATGAAGTGGGACACTCCCGCCCAGCGCATCGCCGATTTCGAGTCCGCCTTCGGCCCACTTGCCGATGTAGAAAAAGAACATGCCAAATTCATGGCCCGCCAACGCGGCGGCCGGTAGAACGGAGTTCGTTCCGTACCCAACCCGTCAGCACGTACGCCAGAACGTGGGCATCCGGAACACGCCTTCGAATCCACCAAACGCCACACTCCAGCGGACTCTCGCCGCGTCGACATCCTCTCTCGTCAGCCCACCTTCTGGCGAAGGTACCGACCTCGACTTTTGCACTTTTCCCGACCCGTTGAAGTCGGTCATGGGGAAACGTGTGAGCCTCCGCGACAATGCTTGGGACACGACTCTCAGGTATTGAGCAAGGAGGCTCACGATGCAACTTGTACCGAGTTTTTGCGGCGATGTGACAGGAACTCGCTCCGGTGATGACGGCACCGACGTTCGCCAGCTTCACCACGATCTTGACGGGGTGGGTGATGGCTCGTCGACGGACGATCACGGGGATGATACTGGCGGCGGGCGAGGGGGCGGTGAAGCACTTTACGTCGTACCATCGGCTGTTCAGTGCGGCGCAGTGGTCGCTGGATGCGATGGGGTGGGGTGGGCGGTGTTCCGATTGTTCGAGGCCGATCTGGGCGGGGTCGTGATGCTCGGCCTGGATGACACGCTGTCGCGCAAACGGGGGGCGAAGATGTTGGCACGGGGATGCACTACGATCCGCTCTGTTCCAGTAAGAGTCGAGTGGTCACGAACTGGGGTTTGAACTGGGTGGTGCTGGGAGTCTTTATTCGAGTTGCCGTTTCGCCCTGGTCATTATTATTGTCTGCCGATCCTGTTCCGTTTGTACTTGAATCAGAAGATCGCCGCGAAGCATCGGTGGGTCTATCGGTTGCGCTCCGAGCTGGCCCTTCAAATGTTGCAACTCCTCTGCGGCGGGATGGCCCAGACGCTGCTTTGAGCGTCTGGGTTGTGCAACAACAAGAGGGAACAGAGAGCACGCTGCTCTTCATTCCTCTTGTTCCTTCGTCACCCAGACATC
>JAYTWO010000350.1:0-9004 GCA_043743415.1 Planctomycetota bacterium | reverse complement strand
TCCGAGTCCCCTCCGCGTGACCAATCAACCCGCGTCCGACTCCTCGGAGGGCTGACGCCCACCGCTCGCCTTTTGCGATTGGGAGAGATACGCTCCTCGCAGAAGTTGCTTTCACAAGGAACCAATGATGGCCTACGACCGGTACTGGCTGCTGACGTGGACGACATATGGCCAATGGCTGCCCGGCGATCCGCGCGGCTCGGTCACTCGCGTCCGAGAACCGGGGTCTTCTCACCGACAGGAGCATGACAGCTTTCAGACGCCTGTCGTTCCGCATTTAGCGAACCTTCATGCATCGGCCTTGAGGTCACTCAAGGGGCCTCCCATTCTGCTCTCGCAGGAACAAGCCATTGTGCTTATCGAGCAATTCGACCAGACGGCTGCCTATCGACACCGGGGACTGATGGCCGTGGCGATCATGGCCAATCACATCCACCTGGTCGTCGGTGTGATCGGTGATCCTGAACCCGACACGCTGTTGAGAGACTTTAAGAGTTATGGGAGCCGAGCGCTGAATCGAAAGTGGTCGATGCCAGAATCAGGGACATGGTGGACGGAATCGGGTTCACGCCGCAAGCTCGGCGATGATCCTGCAATTCGGGCGGCCATCGAGTACGTGCGTTTGCAAGAATACCCGCTCGTCGTGCGCATCGCCCCCTAGGCGAGCGGTGGGCGTCAGCCCTCCGAGTCCCCTCCGCGTGACCGATCAACCAGCGTTCGACTTCTCGGAGGGCTGACGCCCACCGCTCGCCTTGATCGGTTTGCAGCGATACCCGATCCCGCGCACGGTTTCGACCAGATCGGCCTGCCCATCGAGCTTCTTGCGCAGCGCCCGAATGTGGACATCGATGGTGCGCTCCATCGAGTTCGCGTCCTCACCCCGGCAGCAGTCGAGCAACTCGTGGCGACTGAACGTGCGGCCCGGTTGTCGGGCCAGCGTGAACAGCAGGCGGAACTCTGTGGGGGTCAGCAACAGCTCGGCCCCGTCGCGTTTGACGATGTGGTTGGTCTTGTCGATTTCGATGTTGTCGATCACGACCACATCGGCTGTCTCCGCCGTCGTATCGCGGCGGCGGAGGAGTGCCTTGACCCGCTCGATGAGCGGCTTGATGCGAAACGGCTTGGCGACGAAGTCATCCGCCCCCATGTTGAAGCCGACGATCTCATCGGTTTCGTCCCCCTTCGCGGTGAGCATCAGCACGCGAATCCCCTGTGTGCGGGGATCGCTGCGCAGACGCCGACAGACCTGCAACCCGTCGACATGCGGCAGCATCAGATCGAGGATCATCAGATCCGGTGGGTCGGACTGGCACTTCTGAATCGCCTCACGGCCATCGCTGGCTGTGGTGACTTCGAAGTTTTCCTTTTGCAGGTTGTAGGCCAGCACATCGACGATGGCGGGTTCGTCGTCCACCACGAGGATTCGAGTCTTGCTCATGAGTTCAGTCAGTTCAAACAGGCGGACGGAAGCCGCGTGGTACGGGCGTCACGCCCGTGATCCGCGGGAATACGCATGGGCGAGACGCCCATGCCACGTTCTTCACCAAGCTCTGGCGAGGCGTCCCGCTAGTCGTGGGATGCCAGGCTTTTCAAATGCCGAATGATCTTGCCTTCGACAAGATAAACGACATCTTCCGCAATATTGGTCGCGTGATCTGCGACCCGTTCCACCTGCCGCACTGCGGAAAACAAGTGCAGCAGCGCATCGAGCCGGTCGGGCTGGCGATGCATCTGGTCGATCAAGTGTTGAATCAGGGCGGCGTTGGCCTGGTCGACGGCGTCATCATCAAGGCACACCTTACGGGCCAACTGGGTATCGAGTGTGACATAGGCATCAATGCTGCGGTGCAGCATGTCGACGGCAGCCTGAGCCATGTCGACGAGTTTGTCCGGGATCTGCAACTCGGGCGCATCGAGCAGCCCGACCGCGCGCTCGACGATGTTCACCGCGAGGTCAGCCACTCGCTCCAATTCGCCCGATATCTTAAGGACGGTCGTAATGCGGCGGAGATCGATGGCCACTGGCTGATGCAGGGCCAGAATCTTGAGGCACTTGTCTTCGATCTGCACGTCCCAACGGTCGATCTCGTCGTCCTGCTGTGTGAGGGCTCGCGCGTCCGCCAGACTGGGGTGCGACAGTTGGGCCACGGCACGGTGGATCAGGTCTTCGACCTTGGCACACATCGACAGAATGTCCCGGTGCAGGTCTTCGAGGTCGATTTGGAGGTGTGCGGACATGGGGGAGATCGTGGAGGGTTGAGGCAAGCCTACCGGTTGCAACCGGTAGGCTTTCTGACTGAAAACTGACCAATGACGACTGAAAACTTCTCTCAGCCGAATCGTCCGGTGATGTAGTCTTCCGTGTGCTTTTCCCTGGGCTTGGTGAAGAGCTGCTGCGTGTCGCCCATCTCGACCAGGTGGCCCTGGTAGAAGAAGGCAGTCACGTCGCTGACACGGGCGGCTTGCTGCATGTTGTGCGTGACGATGATGATCGTGTAGTTCGCCTTGAGCTCGAAGATCAAGTCTTCGATGCTGGCGGTCGACCGGGGGTCGAGAGCCGAGGCCGGTTCGTCCATCAGTAGTACATCCGGGTTCGTCGCCAACGCCCTCGCGATGCACAGCCGCTGCTGTTGCCCGCCGGAGAGGGCCATCGCGGAGTCGCTCAAGCGGTGCTTGACCTCTTCCCACAGGGCGGCCCGTTTCAAGCAGGTGGTGACGATCTCGTCGAGTTCGCGGCGGTCGCGGGTGCCGGAGAGGCGCGGGCCGAAGGCGACGTTTTCGAAGACCGACTTCGGGAACGGGGTCGACTTCTGGAACACCATCCCGATCCGCTTACGGAGCGCGACGACATCGATCTCCTTGCCATCAATGTTGATCCCTTCGAGGAGGATTTCGCCGGTGTGATGCGCCCCCTCGACAATGTCATTCATGCGGTTGAGAGTCCGCAGGAACGTACTCTTGCCGCACCCCGAGGGGCCGATCAAAGCGGTGACTGACTTCTCGGGGATTTGCATCGAGATGTCGAATAGGGCCTGCGACGAGCCGTAGAAGAAGTCGAGTTTTCGAGTCTCGATCTTTACCCGCCGGGCCTGTTCGCCGTTGGAGGAGGGATGGGGCGATCCATGCGGAACGCCCGCCCGCGCCCGGTCCGCTGCCGCGCGATCGTTCATCAAGTTGGTGAAAGGCTGAGCCATAGGTGAGGGTCTACCAGCGGAGGTTCTTCTGGTATCGGTTGCGGATGGTGATGGCGACTCCATTCAGCAGCAGTAGCATGAACAGCAGGACGAGGATCCCGGCCGCGGCCACGCTTTGGAATTCCTGCCGCGCCTGTCCTACCCAGTTGAAGATCTGAACAGGCATCACAGTGTACTTGCCAAAGGGAGCTTGCAGCAGTCCCGAGGGGTGGTCGACCAGATCCTTGATCGACCCGACCTTCCCGGGTGCGAATCGTGCAAAGCCGACCGCGCCGACCACAATCAGCGGAGCCGTCTCTCCAATCGCCCGAGAAATCGACAGAATGATGCCGGTCATGATCCCGGGCACCGCACAGGGCAACACCTGATAGCGCACGGTTTGCCAGCGCGTGGCCCCGAGTGCCAGCGACGCATGCCGCAACGAAGACGGGATCGCTCGCAAGGCTTCCTGGGTCGACACGATGATCACCGGCAGGATCAGGAGTGACATCGTCAGCGCCCCCGCGATCAGCGTCGACCCCAGTGGCAGAGGGATCTCCACTCCGGCGATCATGATCGCCTCGATCTGCTCGCCTTTGATCCGGGTGATCAGCCCCTCGCGAGCGAACACGTCGAACATCCGCACGAACACCGTCAGTCCGAGAATGCCGTACACAATCGACGGCACTCCAGCCAGATTCGACAGGTTGATCCGGATGAACCGCACGACCCAAGTGTCACGAGCATACTCTTCCAGGTACACCGCAGCCCCGACGCCGACCGGGATCGCCATCAGGAAGGTCAGGCTGATCATCCAGGTCGTGCCCAGCAGCCCAGCCCAGATCCCCGCCAGTTCAGGACGCTGAGAGTCGAAGCTGGTGAGGAACTGCCAGTCGAGAAATCCCCAGGCCTGCCAGACGACCGTGCCGAGCAGCAGGCACAAGATGGCCAAGCTCGACCAGGCCGATGCCCGGCACAGACCGGCGAAGAGGACCTCGACCGGACGCACCGACGCCCGGCGCGTGAGGGCGTTCCGCAATTCGGCGTTGGAGTCGAGTGCCGGGGTGTTCGTCACGGGTGCATTCTCAATGGTACACCTCCCGGAATCGCCGCATCACCGCATGAGACACGACGTTCATCCCGAACGTCATCACGAACAGGCACAAGGCCACCGCATACAGACTCTGGTACTCGATCGTCCCCGAGGGAGTGTCCCCCTTCGTGGTATTCACGATGAACGTCGTCATGGTCTGAATACTCTTGAGAGGATTCAGGGTGAGTGTCGGGTTGTTGCCTGCCGCAATCGCCACCAGCATCGTCTCCCCGATCGCGCGGGCCATCGCTAGCAGAAACGCAGCCACAATACCGGACAAGGCGGCGGGCACCACGACCTTCAGCGAGACATCGTACTTCGTCGAACCCAGCGCATAACCCGCCTCGCGCAAGCTGCGAGGCACAGCTCGAATGGCGTCCTCGCTCAGGGAGCAAACCATCGGCATGATCATGATCCCCATCACGATCCCCGCACTCAGGGCATTCGTGGAGTCGACTTCTAATCCGAGCAGTCGGTGGAAAATCGGTTGCACGAGATAGGGGGTGACGAAGACCAGGGCG
Source organism: Planctomycetota bacterium (assembly GCA_043743415.1). GTDB lineage: Bacteria > Planctomycetota > Planctomycetia > Planctomycetales > Planctomycetaceae > TH-plancto1. Next base: position 4,217 of record JAYTWO010000350.1, on the reverse strand, counting down.
AAGTAGCCATACACCACGGTCGGCATCCCGGAGAGGATCTCCAGGATCGGCTTGACGTAGGAGCGGGTCTTCGGGCGCGCGTACTCGCTGAGATAGATCGCACTCAGAATCCCCAGCGGCAACCCGACACAGGCTCCGATGATCGCCACCAGCATCGTCCCGCACACCAGCGGCAGAACACCGAAGTGTTTGTCGTCGAACGTCGGCGTCCACTGCGTCGCGGTGAAGAATTCCCACAACGAAACGTGCCCGAAGAATGGCTTCACGCCCCCGAACGGGACCACGGTCTCAATCAACAGTACGAACAGGATCGCCAGTGTCACCAGGATCGAAACCAGCGAGCAACAGAACAGCGCCCACTCCACGACCGTCTCTCGCAGACGCGTCCACGAAAACTGGTGGCGCAGCACCGGCATCGGTCGAGGAGTTTCGGGAGTGGTCTGCGGATTCACGTGCGGAAGTCCCGTCGGGATCGAGGCCGTGGGAAACAGCGGGGCTACTTGGCAGTTGACAGGGCTGTGTCGAGTGCAGCGAGGGCCGCCTTCAGCTGCTCGTCGCTCATCTGGACGGCCTTGGCTTCAGCGACCAGCTTCTGCCCCGCGTCGGAGAGGTAGAACTTGAGGAACGCCGCCACATGGGGCTTGGCCAAGGCCGACTTGCTCACGTAAATGTACAACGGGCGAGAGAGGGGGGCGTACTTACCAGACCGAATCGTATCCAGATCGGGGGTCACGGCGTCCGCAGCATTCTCCGTGTTCGAGATCGGCAGAATGCGGAGCTTCTCCTGATTCGTCATGTAGTAGGTGTAGCCGAAGTAGCCCAGCGCCAATTCGTCGGCGGCCACGCCCTGGACCAGCAGATTGTCTTCGGTATTTTGCTGGTAGTCGGCTCGGCTCGACTTCTTCTTCCCCACAATCACTTCCGTGAAGTACTCAAACGTCCCGGAATCGGTGTCCGCCCCGTACAGCTTGATCTCACGATCCGGCCAGCTGGGGTCGATCTCGTTCCACTTCTTGATCTGGCTGTCGGGAGCCCACAGAGCCTTCAACTGGGCGACAGTCATCGCCTGGCACCAGTCGTTCTTGGGGTTGACGCAGACGGAGAGACCGTCGATGGCCACCTGCAACTCGACCCACTCGATGTTGTTCTTCTGGAGTTCCGCAATCTCGCTTTCGGAGATGGGGCGAGAGGCATCGCAGATGTCCAGTTCGCCGCGAACGAACTTCTTGAAGCCGCCGCTGGTTCCCGAGGTTCCGACCGGAACCTCGACATCGGGGTGGGAATTACCAAACTCTTCGGCAATCATCGCAGTGATCGGAGCCACCGTGCTCGACCCGTCAATGCGGATTTCGCCCGAGAGCTTCTGATCCGAGGCGTCGGTACCCGTGGCGGGTGCTCCCCCAGCTGTCGGTGCGGCTGGCGACGGAGCCGCCCCCGTCCCGGCAGGTTTGGTTTCGCAACCGACCTGCACACACAGACCCGCCAACACAACCCATCCCCAGACCATTCGACGCATCGGATTCATCCCCAGCAAACACACAGGTTTCGTTTCATCCCTTGCCTTGGTGCCATGACGGTATCCGTGAATTGTTAAGATGTAAACCGAGGGCATGTGAAGAATTGATGAAGATCGGTTGGCTTCGGAGTTTGTGCCTCACCAGGGTCGCGTTCATCTGTCCAGCCGGAGGGGGTGTATTCGTCTATTGGCGGTACAGGGCTGTTGACTGGAGAATTCTGTGCGAGTGATTTCCCGATGGGGCGAGTTCGGGGGCGGAACCAGCAACCCGACGCGTGAGTTTTGAAGTTGCGTTATTGGGACACGGATCGCACGGAGTCCACGGACAATGGCCTGTTTGCCATCGAAGTGGTGAGGCCTCGGACATGGATCGTGCGATGTCCGATGTCTCACGATTTCGACGACAGACGCCTCATTCTCCGTGTCATCCGCGTCGTCCGTGTCCCAATATCGCAACTTCAAAACGCGTCAGCGAGGGCATCCGCCTCTCGATGTCCTCCGAGAGCTCAGCCCCCGCCGCCGCCCCGGTCAATCGGCCAGTGCCGGATGCTTCCTGGCCGCACCCCTCGCTGCGCTCGGCCCTCGTTAGAACAGTTTCGGGTGTGGTCTTTACACACGCCCTCACACGCCCCCTGCCCCTCAATCAGAGGGAGTGGGGAATCAAGCCGTGTCAAGACCTGAGATGGAACCGCTCTAACGCTTCGGGTTGCTGATCCTGATACCGCCAATGGGCGAATGTACCCGCCGAGGGCAGTCATCCGGGCATACTGGCGAATCGCTTTACGGTTCTGGTAATCTGCCACCGCGACCGAAGACCCTCTGTGCAACACAAGGACGACCGATGTTTGGCAACCGCCGCGCTGAAGTGGACAAGGCCCTGGAAGGGGTCGATTTCTCGAAGAACACGTACCAGATCGAGTTCGACACGACGGCGGGGAAGATCCTCGTCGATCTGTGGACCGACGTCGCCCCGGGGCACTGCAAGAACATCATCGGTCTGACCAAGATCGGGTTCTATGACGGGATCATTTTCCACCGCGTCATCACCGATTTCATGGTCCAGGTCGGCTGTCCGCAGGGGCGCGGCACCGGCGGTCCGGGCTACACGATCAACGCCGAGTTCAACAACAAACTGCACGAGGCGGGGGTGTTGTCGATGGCTCGCACGAGCAATCCGAACTCGGCGGGTTCACAGTTCTTTCTCTGTTTGGGTCGGGTGCCGCACTTGGACCGGCAGTACACTGCGTTCGGAAAGACGGCCGACGAGGCCAGCCTGAAGACGGTGCTGACGATTGGCGCTTCGGAAACGAATGCCGAGGATCGCCCGCTCAAGGAAGTGAAGATCAAGACGGCCAAGGTGCTGATGACGGGGAAGTAGCACGGAAACTCCGGCCCGCTCAAAGTCGCTGATCGCTCCGCGATCAGAACGTGCGCACGGGCGGAAGCGTCCTCTCGATAGACGTTCTGATCGACGGAGCGATCAGCGACTTTGAGCGTACTCGCCGAGAACCCATGACCGGTCCTGACTCCTCATCGCCCGCTCCCGAAACGATCGATCGGCGTCAGTACTGGCATATCGGATGGCTGGTGCTGGCCCCCGCGATGTTCGCCATCTTGGTGACCTCAATCGGTCGATCCATCAATGGTTCATTGGCGGCAATCGTATTGGCCGTTGTGTTCGCGGCGATCAGCACCCACTGGATCGTCGCCCCCGTGACAAGGACGGTCGCGCGGCTGCGAAAGACCGTTCATGGCTTGCAGTCCGCCCTGCCCGAGGTCGAACCGTTCGTCACTGTCACGCCCGTGGACAGCCAGAATGAGCTTGAGGCGACCGAAGAAGGACTCTTCGCGATTGCGAACCGGGTCCGGGTGGAACTCGAATCGCTCCGGAACCAAGCCCGGCACCTCGAACAAAGCACCACACTGTTCGAAGGCGTCCTGGAGACCATGCAGGAGGCCGTCCTCGTCGTGGACTCGGCGGAACATGTGCTGTTCATCAACTCCGCAGCTCGCGACCTGTTCGATGTCTCTCAGTTCTCGGCAGTCGGCAAGCTGGCTTGGGAGAGTATCCGCTCCAGCAAACTCCAGGAGATTATCGAGCAGGCATTGTCGACCGGCAAGATGGTCCGCGGCGAAGTCGATCTGCAGCGACGGAAGCGGTTGCTCGATGTGTCGGCGGTGGTGCTGTCGTTGGAGAGCGGGCCGGGCTGCCTGGCGGTGGCGTACGATGTCACCGATCTACGGCGGCTGGAAAAGATGCGGCGGGACTTCGTGTCGAATGTCTCGCACGAACTCAAGACCCCGCTGACCTCAATTCAGGCCTACGCCGACACGCTGCTCAACGGCGGACTGGAAGACGAAGACAGCTCGCGGATGTTCGTCGAGCGGATCATTGAGCAGTCCGAACGCCTGGGGATGCTGATCCAGGACTTGCTGCGGCTGGCCAAGATTGAGTCGGAGCCAGAGGCGTTCCGCTTGGAGCCATGCGACGCCCTGGCCATTGCCGCCACCACGTTCCAGGATCACCAGGCGATCGCCGAGACGCGGCAGATCGGGTTGGAGTATCTGCCGTCGGATGGTCCGCTGACGGTGATCGCCGACGCGGATGGATTGAGGACGATCCTCAACAATCTGCTGAGCAACGCCTTGAGCTACACGCCGACCGGAGGGCATGTGCAGCTGGCCGTTCACCGAACTGGGA
>JAYTWO010000349.1:0-5155 GCA_043743415.1 Planctomycetota bacterium | reverse complement strand
CCGCTCGCCCTCGCAGATTCTGTCGTCCCTGACGGGACTGAATAGTTCGCGATCCCCCGGTCCCACCGATGAATCGGTGGGCTATTTTCGGGTGTCCCTACCGGGACAACAGAGAGGGCGAGTGGATGTCTGATGAGAGCAACGATCTAATTTGCAAAGTGCGTCTCGCACTCCAGCATGCCGTTCCGAAGAAGCTGATCTTTCACTTCTCGGCCTCCTCGGTATCATCCGGTGATCCGCCTGCGTTCGTGGGCAATTCTTCGTTCTCTCTGATGGGAGGTGTCATTGTGATTTCTGAATTGTGTTCGTTAGCGAAAGTGGGTTCTGTGGCGAAAGTGGTCGCGTCGCTGGTGTGGGTGATGTTGATCGTGGCCAGCAGTGGGTGTGACGCGATCAACTCGGTCAACACAGACAACGCCGCCGAGTCCGTCCCGTCCCCGGTGGCTCCGGTCACTCCTCCACCGGCACCTGCCGAAGTTCCGATGCCTCCCGCTCCGGTCGTGAGAACGCCCCAGGAGATCATTGAGGGGCTCCTCGCAATGCCGAGTGCGGAGTGGCGGGATGAACACCTGACCCAGCTCGCGGGAATGACCGAGGGACTCGAGGCCGTCACGAAACTCGATCTCACTCGCAGTGGCGTCAGTGACGAGGGGATGAAGACCCTGACCGCGTTTCCCCAGTTGGCGGAGTTGAACCTCGCCGAGACGCGGGTGACGAGTACCGGACTGGCCTCGGTGGCCCAGGCGACATCCCTGAAGTCCCTGACGCTCGTCAATCTCCAACAAGTGGACGACAACGGCATCAAGCATTTGGCCTCCCTGAAGGGTTTGGAGTCACTGACGATTGCCGCGTGTCCCGTGTCGGATGCCATCTTTGCCACGCTGGCCGAGATGGAAGAACTCCAGAAGCTCGATCTCTCAAGTACCCCCAACATCTACGGGAAAGGAGCGATTCTCCCGACCAACAAGCGGGGCTTCCGCAATCTCCGCGAACTGCGCGTGAGCGGGACCAAGTTTGGCTACTTCGGGTTCGAGCAACTGAGCAAGCTCCCCAAGCTAGAGGTTCTGCTGGCCGGTCGCTGTGAAGCTGCGGGGCTCGTGATTATGGGACTGACGGGGTGTGAGGAACTCAAGGTACTGGACCTGTCCGGGAATTCTCTGTTCGACGACAATCTCAAGGTCGTCAGCCGCTTGAAGAACCTGGAAGAGCTGCGGTTGTCCCAGATCAATGCCCTGACCGGGACGTGCCTGCATTCGATCAAGACTCTGAAACAGCTCAAGCTGCTCGATCTGGAGGGGACGCGGGTCACTCAGCCGGAGATCGAGATTCTGAAGAAGATGTTTCTGAAGGACACGAAGATCCTGGCGTTGGGGCAGACGTTTTAGGGCGAGCGGCACGAGAGGATTTACTAGGGATCAGCCGCAGGGCGCTAGCCCACGGTTAACACCGGACGCTAGCGCGTTCTGGCTGATAGGTAAATCCTCATCTGCCGCTCGCCTAGGCGGAGGAGAAATCGAAGCACGAAATTCGAGAGTCTGCGGGATCTATCTTCGAGTTTCGATTTTCGAATTTCCAAACCGGAGGGGGAGTGGAGTGACCGTCGTGCCGCATGATGCTCCTCCCCTCCCGCCTGGGCCTGGTTCCGTGAAACCTCCGGCGTCTGCTCCGCCAACGACCCTCTTCGCGGGCCTGCGAATCGTCAGTGCCTGTACGCTGGCCAGTCGGGTGCTGGGACTCTTGCGCGATACGGCAATGGCGGCCTTGTTCGGAGCGGGGCCGATCCTGGATGCCTTCACTGTGGCGTTCCAGATTCCCAACCTGGCGCGGCAACTGCTCGGTGAGGGGGCGCTGACGGCGGCCTTTCTCCCGGCCTTTCTCCGCGAACAACGCCAGTCTGGTCCCGAGGCCGCGCGCCAACTGACCTCCGCCACGTTCGTGCAACTCGGCCAGTTGCTCACCGGAATCGTCATCGCGGGCGAGTTGGTGATTGGGACGCTGCTGTTGAGCTTGGACCTGCATCCGGATGTCGCTCGGCTGCTCCAGCTGTTGGGGCTGTTTGCTCCGTACGTGATTCTGGTCTGCCTGACGGCTCTCTTATGTGCGGCTCTGCAGTCGCTGGACCGGTTCTTCTGGCCAGCGGTTTTGCCGGTGTTGTTGAATCTGTTTTGGCTGGGGGCAGTGGCGATTGTGCCTCGCTTGTACGATGACCCGGAGCAACAGATTCGGTGGATCGCGGTGAGTCTGCTGGGGGCGGGCCTGATTCAGCTGGGCGTGCCGCTGCTGATCCTGCACCGAGCCGGGTATCGCTGGTCGACCACCTGGAGGGACTCGCTCCCGCAAGTCCGAGAGGTGTTTCACTCGATGCTGCCGGTGGTGGTGGGGGTGACGCTGTCTCAGTTGAACGCCCTCGTCGATCGCGTGCTGGCGTGGGGCTTATCACTGCCGGTGTGGGGCGAGGCGTCCCATCCCGCGTGGTGGCCGGTGCTGGAGAGCGGGACCGCATCGGCTCTGTATCTCGGCCAGCGGATGTACCAGTTCCCGCTGGGCGTGTTCGGCGTCGCTCTGGGCACCGTGCTGTTCCCGATCCTGACCCGGCATGCGGAGCAGGGGGATATGCCGGGCTTCCGTGCTGACCTGACGCTGGGGCTGCGACTGTCGTTGGCGATTGGATTGCCCGCGAGTGCGGGCTTGATGCTGGTGGCTGGTCCGCTCTCCACAGCTCTGTTTCAGCATGGACGCTTCGATGTGCATGATGCCGCGCTGACTGCGGGGATGGTGCGAGCGTATGGCTCGGCGGCGTGGGCGTTCATCTTGCTGTTGATTGCCAATCGCGGGTTTTACGCCCTGCATGACCGCCGGACTCCGGTGCAGATCGGGAAGTGGGCGGTGGTCTGGAATCTGGTGTTGAGTGCGATCCTGATCTACCCGCTGCAAGGTGCCGGCCTGGCCTGGGGCACCTCTCTAGCGACGATGGCCCAGGCGGTCTGGTCGATGTCGCGACTGGCCCGCTTGAGCGGTGGGCTCGATGGGCCAGTGGCTCGGACCTCGCTGCTCAAGACCCTCGTGTGTTGTGGGGTGATGGTCGGCGTCGTGCTCGGGTTGCAATTGATTCATTGGCCGGGCGACAGCTTGAAAGTCCGTCTGGCAATCCTGGGGGCGCAGTGCCTAGCCGGGGGAGCGGCATATCTGGGGACGGCGTGGCTCGTGGGACTCGACGAGCCGTGGATGCTGGTCAGACGCCAAAGCGAAGTCGTGAGGGAGTTGCCCAGCGACGGCTAGGCGAGTGACGGTCGAGTAGGCACTCGTGTGTTTAACCCCAACGGGGTTTCGTCTCGTAGCCCAGGGTTGGCGACCAGCGGGAGCCTACCCTGGGTCAGGGATTTGTAGACGATCCAACCCCAACGGGGTTGCGTCTTCTCGTGACACAAATGCCTTGATTCCAGTAGCAACAAGGGCCGCAACCCCGTTGGGGTTGATAAGGCTCTGGAATCGACGAGACCCAAGGTAGCTCGCTGCGCGAGCAACCCTGGGCTACGTGACGGAACCCCGTTGGGGTACATTCCGTTTCGGCCAATTGACAGATGCCACATGCGTGCTCGGAGAGTTCATCCTCCAATGAGTTGGATGGACAGAAATGCCGATGGCCCCGGCGTTCCGCCGAGGCCACCGGTCGACCGGGTTCCCCAGTCCTTGTTGTGAGGGAATCTCCCGGTGGGAATTCTCGTATTTCATGCACTACTTAATCAACTTCGCGTCCGCCAAGTCCACATGTCGTAGCGGACCGATCTTGCCGTCCTCCGCAGAGGTCACGATCTCCAGCGTCCTCACATCCACCACATCCAGATCGAGGATCACTGGGGCTGCGTCCCAACGGACCGACTGCTCCCACAGCAACTTTCCATCGGCCAATATCTTGACCAGCACCACCGGCTCAAAACGCCCCCGGTCGCTCGCGTTCTCGTCAATCCCGACCACAGTTCGCAGCTTGCGGTACTGCCGGTTCAGCGTGAACTCGAGCTTCGTCTGCGGATGAATCAACAGCCCGTCCGAGTACGGCTGGTTCCCCAGCCGGAGCGGAACCTTTTGCAGCGTACTGGGGAGCAAAGCGTAGTTGCGAACCGCCACTGTCGTCTCCGAGACTCCCGGCGGCAGCGTTTGTCGCGTCAATGTTTTCATCAGCGGCACGATGCGCCCCAACCCGAAGTCGAGATTCCGCAGGGCCGCGACCGGCAGTTTCAATTCGATTCCCGAGGTGAGATTGAGCCGAGCCTGCCCCTCCTGAATCTCGATCCCCTTCACGCGCAGTCGCGACCCATTGCCGGTCGCCACTTCGCACGCCGGGCTACCCGTCACGATCTTATGAGTCGCGTACACGATCCCCACAATCTTCTCGCGAGGGACTTTAACCTCGCGTCCGCGCGCGATCAGCGTGACCGCCCCAGCCTCGACCGAGCCGATGGTGCCCCCCACGAAGTCGAGGTTCTCTCCCTTGCGGACGATCAGCAGATCGGACTGCGAGACCTTCTTCCGCATCTCCTCCCACGCGCCCCCTTGAGCCGCATCGAGCGGGGCCAGCAGCACGCTGTGGACCTTCTCGGTCGGCAGTGTCAGCGTCCCCAACTCGGCGCTGACGAGCGTGAGCTTCCCAGCCACAATTGTGACCGTCTCCCCCGCCAGGAGGGCGTCATCGGTGAGCCGCACTTGCTGCGGCGCGGGGGTGTTGCCGGTCCCTGTCAGCCGGACCTCCTGCAACTCAATGACTGGAATCTCCACTGGCCCGCTCGGTCCCTCAATCTGCAACGCCGCCGCCGTCAGAGTCTTCAGTTCCCCGGACGTGCGCTGGCCATCCAGACGAATCGCATCGACCGGCAGGCCCAGCAGCACCGACAGACAGATCACCACAGAGCAGATCGACATCACAAGATCCTCCCAAGCCAGCTGCGGCTCCCGTTTCGTGGGACCGTATGCCGGATACTACGCCTCACGGTGCGATCCGGAAAGTCCACTGCCTGATCGACATCCCGCGCCGAAGCCGACAGTGTTGAATGACTGGTCGCACAGAAATGCGGGATCCACCCCGGCCAGCGGTGTGGCGTTTTGTCGGACACGACATCAATATCCTTTCGGAGAAGCGAGGAGATGCGATGCGGCTACT
>JAYTWO010000348.1:0-2115 GCA_043743415.1 Planctomycetota bacterium | reverse complement strand
AAAGACGGACTGGAAGTCCGTCTTACGTTCTGCAAATCCGCTTCTTATTCCGGGACAGTTCCTCAGTGATAGACAGCACTTTTCGCGAACCACACTATTGATTGATCAACGAGGACGCGGTGACGGTCTGCAGCGGAGTCAGTCGCAACTCGCCGTGCGAGGACTGGTTCGTTAGCCTCTGGCGGGTCGGGACCGTCCCGCGTGGCGACTCCAGCACCAGCGTGACCCGGTTTCCCTGTGCATCGGTCAGTTGATAGTGACCGCTGGGAATCCCGTCGAGGAAGCCGAGGGCTGGCGCGGAGTCGGCGCGGGCGACCTGCTGGGCGGGAGTGCGGCGGGAAAGTGGAAGATGCTGCATCACCGAGGGCCCGGCATAGACGGGCCGCGACTGGGCCCGGGTGGCGGCGATCTCCTGCTGAATCTTCTGGTCCCCCGACCAGAGAACCGCAAACGCCACCACTGAGGCAATCAACCCCAGTAGACGCAGCAGCGGGCGGGTGGTGTCGCAGGACGAGTTCACGACGATCCCCAATCGACTTCTGTGGTGTGACAGACAACTGGGATAGTCTCCCGCAGTGTCTATCGACGAGGGGCGACTCGACCTGTGAGGCAAACTCTGCGGGCCACGCCGCCGTGGGAAATCTCGGCAGTGTGTAGCGATGGTAGCGTTTGCTCGCGTGGCACGAAAAAAGCCCAAGGGTGGCAACCCCTGGGCTTTCGTGTGGACTTCGTGTCAGACCGCGGAACTCAGTACGCCGTTCCGACCGGTTCGAGATCCTCTTCTGGAATATCGGCATTGGCATCCACTTCGGGCAGCGGGGCGTCCTGGCCGGGGAAGATCGACTCGACGAAGCCCTTCAGGTGCTCAGCTCGGGTCTGGTGCTGCAGCTTGCGGAGGGCCTTCGATTCGATCTGACGGATGCGTTCGCGGGTCACCTTGAAGATGCGTCCGGTCTCTTCGAGGGTGTAGCTGTACCCGTCGCCGAGGCCGTACCGCAGCTTGATGATCTCACGTTCGCGATAGGTCAGGCTCTTGAGGACGTGATTGATCTTGTCGCGGAGCATCTGGTGCATGGCCGAATCGGCCGGGGTGCTCTCGCTGTCGTCTTGCAGGAAGTCGCCGTAGCTGGAGTCTTCGCTTTCGCCGACGGGAGTGTCGAGCGAAATCGGATGCTTCCAGGTCTTCATGATGCGTTCGGTTTCCTCGACCGAGAGGTTAACCGCTTCGGCCAGCTCCTCGATCGTCGGTTCCCGTCCGGTTTCCTGGCGGATCTGCTCGCTCTTGGCCTTCAGCGTCGAGATGCTCTGGAACATGTGAACCGGGATGCGGATCGTACGAGCGTGGTCAGCCACAGCTCGCGTGATCGCCTGCCGAATCCACCATGTCGCATAGGTCGAGAACTTGTACCCACGACGGTACTCGTACTTCTCCACTCCACGCATCAGACCGGCGTTGCCTTCCTGGATCAGATCCAGGAACGACAGCCCGCGGTTGCGGTACTTCTTGGCGATCGAGACCACCAGCCGTAGGTTACCGCCGGAAAGCTGCTGCTTGGCATCGGTCCAGAGGTCGAACCGGTGGCGGGTGTCGTCGAGCCGGGCCTTGAACTCGGTCGGGGTCTCCTGCGTCTGGTCGATGTACTCGGCCAGTTCGCGAGTCATCGACGCCACTTCGCGGACCGCAGCTGTGCGGTGCTTGAGGGCGTTGATGTCCCGCTCCAGCTGGACCATGCGGGTCGCCATCAGTTCCATCTTTTTGAAGACGGGCTGGAGGCGGTGGGTGCGGACGCTGAGTTCCTCGCACAGCGAGCAGAGCTTGCGGCGGCGGACGAGCATGCGATCGCGGGCCGCTTGCTTGTCCTTCTTAGAAGCCGACTCGTTGCACAGGATCAGCCAGTCTTCCCGATTCTTCTGCACCAAGTGTCGCAGCGTGGGCAGGTTGATCGGCATGCGGCCCAGGATCTGGTCCTTCTGGGTGTTCTCGGTGTCCGAGGTCCGCAGCGTGCGCTCGAACGGGAGTTCGCCGGAGTGGACTTTTTCCAGGATGTCGACGGCGATGTTGATCGCGTAGTCCGACTCCATCATCTTGCGACGGAACCGCTTGCGAGTGATCTC
>JAYTWO010000347.1:0-4438 GCA_043743415.1 Planctomycetota bacterium | reverse complement strand
ATTTGCAGAACGTAAGACGGACTTCCAGTCCGTCTTTTACAGGACGGACTAGAAGTCCGTCCTACGGCGAAAATCGGAACTTATTTCGGGACTGTTCCTGAGCGGGGCACCGGTGGTGCGTGGCGTAAGGCTGTTCTATGATGGCGGAGCGTATCCTTCCGGCATGTTCCAGCGATCAGTGCCATTCGCTGCCGGGCGTGTTCTCGGAGTCGAGCCGCCGAGGAACCAGTCCCTCTCTTCTGGACCCCGTTGATGCTCCACCCGGATTCGCCCGACCTGCTCAAGACTGCCATCGACGGGGCGGCGATGTTCTCGCTGACCGGTCGGACGCAGATCGAAATCACCGGGGCGGATCGGGCCTCGTTCCTGCATAACTTTTGCACCAATCACATCAAGGGGCTGGCCGTCGGGCGGGGGTGCGAAGCCATTGTCACGAGCATCAAGGGCCGCATTTTATTCTATGTGTTGGTGTTTGCCGCCGAGGGGAGCCTGTGGATCGAAACCGAACCGGGGCAGGGACCAGCCCTCATCGCTCACCTCGATCACTACGTCATCACGGAGGATGTCCAATTCACGGATCGGACGGAAGCACTGGGGCAGCTGTATCTCAGCGGAGCGGGGGTGGAGGGGCTGTTGTCGTCACGGTTCGCCACTCCCCTGACGCTGCCGACGAATCCGGGGCAGGTACTCCATGAAGGAGTCCTCGTCCGACAGTTTTGGTTTGGAACAGCACCCGGATTCTCACTCATTGTCCCACGATTCGCTCTCGACACTTGGGAGAGGACGCTGATGGCAGGAGGCGCGGTCGCAGCTCCGGTCGAGATCTTCGAGGCTCTGCGAATCGAGGCCGGTTTCCCGAAGCACGGCGTCGACCTCACGGAGGACAATCTCGCTCAAGAAGCCAACCGCACCCAACTCGCCATCAGCTTCACCAAAGGCTGCTACCTGGGCCAGGAGCCGATCGCCCGCATTGATGCCCTGGGTCACGTGAACCGCTCGCTGTGCGGAGTGGTCACCGCTGAACCGGCGGAGTTTCCCGCTGGCACGGAAGTCTTCGGCACGCGAGACGCCTCTGCCCCCGCTGGCACACTCACGTCCGCTGCGGTTTGGCCCCTCACCCAGCGAGGGATCGGCCTCGGCCTGCTCCGCCGCGAGATCGCCCGTGACGGGTTCGAGTGCTGGGTGGGGCCGACTCGCATTCCGGCACACGTGCGACTCTGGCCGGGGCGGTAAGGAACAGTCCCGAAATAAGTTCCGTTTTTCGCCGTAGGACGGACTTCCAGTCCGTCCTGTAAAAGACGGACTGGAAGTCCGTCATACGTTCTGCAAAATCTGCTTCTTATTCCAGGACAGTTTCATAAGCCATGTCGCCGCCATCGCCATGGTCATGACGGAGGACATCGGTTTGCCTACGATGCTGTCCCACTGACCGTCATGCTTTCCTGCCACTTCGATGCCCACCGCCTCCGTCAAGACACTGCACCGCTCCCTCACTCGGCACATTGCCCGCGAGGACGAACCGCGCCAGCGCCCGCTGGAGTACCGGCTGATCGCGCGGCTGTTCGAGTTCACGCGGCCCTATGCCTCGAAGCGAAACTGGCTGTTGGTCACGGTGGCGCTGCGGTCGTTCCAGTTGCCCGCGTTGACCTGGATGGTGGCCGCTGTGATTCGCGGGCCGGTGGCGGAGAAGAGTGTGCCCGGCGTGATCTGGGGCGCGGTCTGGTTCGCCTTACTCGCACTCTCGACACAGATCGTAATGCACTTTCGACAGCGGCTGGCCCTCGAGCTGGGCGAGGCCGTCGTCACCGATATTCGCAAGGCCGTCTTCGCCCACATCCAGCGAATGCCGATGCGCTGGTTCCACCAGACTAAGGTCGGTCGCGTCATCAGCCGCATGACCTCCGATGTCGAGGATCTGCGTCTGGGTGTCCAGGACGTTCTCTTCGTGAGCCTCGTGCAGGTCGGCCAGATGTTTCTCGCGGCCACAGCCATGCTGTGGTACGACTCCACACTGTTTCTGCTCGTCCTCGGTCTGGCCCCGGTCATCTGGTACATCAATCAGCACTTCCACAAGAAGCTGAGCGTGGCCCTCCGCAACATGCGTGAGTCGTTCAGCCGCATCACCGCCACGCTGGCCGAGTCGGTGGTCGGCATCCGCGTGACGCAGGCGTTCGTGCGGCAAGACGAGAACGCTCTGATCTTCGAGGAGCTGGCCGAGGACCACTCGAAGTTCAACACCGTGGTGATGCGGACCCACGGCCAGTTCCTGCCGCTGCTGGAACTCAACAGCCAAGTGTTCATCGCGCTGTTGTTGATCGTCGGCGGGTGGCGGGCCTTCCAGCCGGGGAGCACCACGAACGTCGGCGATCTGGTCGGGTTCTTCTTCATGGCGAACCTATTCTTCGCCCCGATCTCGATCCTCGGCAACCAGTACAACCAGGCGATGACCGCTATGGCCGGAGCCGAGCGGCTGTTCCAGTTGCTCGACACGCGGCCCGACTGGGTCGATCCGCCGGATGCGATCGCCCTGCCCGATTTGAAGGGAGAAGTGGCATTCGAGCATGTCCACTTTGAGTACGAGACAGGGCGGCCCGTCCTGATCGATTTCAATTTCGTCGTGAAGCCGGGCCAGACGATCGCCCTCGTTGGCCATACCGGCAGCGGCAAGACGACCATCATCAATCTGGTGTCGAAGTTCTACCTCGCCAACTCGGGCCGCGTGCTGATCGACGGCCACGACATCCAGACGCTGAGCGGTGACGCCCTGCACCACCGCATGGGAATCGTGCTGCAACAGAACTTTTTGTTCTTCGGCACCGTGGCGGAGAACGTGCGGTTCGCCAAACCGAACGCCACCGATGCCGAGGTCCGGCAGGTCTTCGAGCAGCTCGACTGTGCCGACCTCATCGCCGCCCTGCCCCAGGGCATCCACACCCCCGTCGGCGAGCGCGGCGTCTCGCTCTCCCTCGGCCAACGGCAACTGATTTGCTTCGCCCGCGCCCTGATCGCCGACCCCCGCATCCTGATCCTCGACGAGGCCACCAGCAGCATCGACAGCCAGACCGAAGACCGCCTGCAAACCGCTCTCGCCAAACTGCTAGCGGGCCGCACCAGCTTCGTCGTCGCTCACCGTCTCAGCACGATCCGCGAGGCCGACCTCGTGCTGGTCCTCGATCATGGCCGACTGGTGGAACAGGGAACGCACGAGGAACTGCTGCAACTCGACGGCACCTACGCGGGCCTGCACCGCCGATTTGTGGCCACGTAGAGCGATCCTCTCTCAACCCCACGGCTACCCCGGTGTGAGTCCCAGAGACAAGCCAAGAACGGTGCCTCTTCAGGCCCGAAGGATCGGTCGTTCTCCGAGTCGAATACTCACGGCTGAGGCATGGTGGATCACGTCCCGTCGCCCGCCTTGCCCACATCCAGCACATCGAGCAGCCCGAGTTCGGACACGAAGTTTTTCTGGTTCGCCCCCGCCGGTCCGGCTTGGGATGGGGTCGACGTGGGCGATCGGTGCGTTAGTTATGCGGAGCGGCATCCTTCGACGCTTGAAGCAGTGTTGAAACGATGTTCTTAACTTCTTGGCTTTGGAGAATCAGCTTAACTTCTTTCTCCAATTCAGGGCCGGTCTTAGCTTCAGGTGGTTTGACCTTGGTGATACCTTTGGCGAGAGTGCTTCGAACTTTACATGGAAACCCGTTGCCTCCGACCGCGTACTCGACTTCAAAAATACTTGTGCGATAGCCGATTTTGGGAGCCTCGATCACAAAACGCTGACAGATTTGCCCTGCCTTGGATTCGAGCTCTGGTTCGAGGAATCCTCGAAGTTCTCCATTGGTCTTCGTCCCGAGAAGTTCGGCTTGTTGCGACAATAGCTGGATCGGCACGGCGGAAGAGGTGGGTGCTAAATCCCCCCAGAGATCGACGGCTTTGATGGATGCTTGAGTCATGGTGATGATCTCGCCGAGAGATGAACTCGCAAGGGCAGGTGGTCAGATATGCTTTTGTCTGGGCGTCCCTTACGAAGCAAACTCATTGTCCCAACTGATTGGACAATGTCTACGCTGAAATCTTTCAGTTTGTCCCGAAACGCGGGGCGAATCAGAACTTGGTCAATCATGTTCCATCCATATCCAAGAGTCTCACTCGCCTCCCAGAAATATGTTCCCGGAGGCCCTTGGGGCCGATCTCCCATGAGGGACCACATTGGGTTGTAAAAGAACTTGCGTTCCTCTTTTTGTACGGTTCGAGATGTTCCTCTCACCCCCAACATCGACGAGAGAGCATTCAGGCCCTCAGAACACATGACGGACCGGTCATACGGATTGAGATTGAAGTCCCCCATTATCAATGTCGAATCGTTTGATTTCTCGATGTCAATCAGATCGCGAGGAATCCTCGTCAGAAGAGCATTTCGACCATCCGGGGTAAAAGC
>JAYTWO010000346.1:0-3003 GCA_043743415.1 Planctomycetota bacterium | reverse complement strand
CATCGCAGGCAACACCTCGTTGCCTCACGGTTCGCAGGAGCATGTCATGCCGATCGATGTTGAGAACGAAGCTGTCATCACGCTGAGTGATGCTTGCCGATTGTTTCCACCCGCTGGTGTATCGCCCGCCACGATGGCTCGCTGGATTCAGCGGGGAGTCCGTGGCGTGAAGCTGGCCACCTTCGTCATCGGGGGCCGACGCCTGACCAGTCGTGAGGCGGTGTCGCGATTCATCGCGGCACAAAACGTCGAAGAGTCCGTGGCTCTCACACCACACCAACGCAAACGGCAAGCCCTGGCCGCACAGACCGAGTTGCAGCGGGCCGGGATATGACCACCGCACAGCAGCGAGAGATTGCCGATCTGCTCCACGATCTTGGTCGACCGGCTGAGCTGATTGCGATCAACGCCGAACTGCCTCTGGAGGTGGTCCGAGCCTGGCTCAAGTCGGGCAAGTGGCCAGCGGACAGCAGGCAGAAAACGCTCTTTAACGCCGGGGCCAGTCCCCGAGAAACGACTCAACCCGCAATCGCGGGTTGAGCCTGTTCGCAAGGCCGACTGATTGCTGAGATCGTCGGCCACTTCCTTCAACACCCCGGCAAGGGCACACATATGATAACGCACGAACCCGAAGTGACTACTGCGGAAATCGGCGAGTTGCTCGCTCGCATGGTCGACCCCGACTCCACTCTGGAGATGCGAATCCTGTTCGATGGAAAGTCGGCCACCGTGCGACACTATCCAGCGAGCCAGACGCAGCAGATGGCGCGGGACGCTGTGCGACAAGGGAAGGGAGCCAAGGGCACTTACTGGTTGATGAACCCGCTCCCGGCGGACTGGAAGGGCGGGACCGCCAAAGATTGCGACATCGTTCGGCGGCGCTGTCTGCTGATCGACTTCGACCCCAAGCGATCGGGGACAGTCTCATCGACCGATCAGGAGAAGGAATCTGCGTACGAGAAGGCGTTCGAAGTTGGGGCGGTCCTTCAAGATCGTGGATGGCCTGCCCCAGTCGTGTGCGATTCCGGGAATGGGTATCACCTGCTCTTCAGGATTGACCTGCCAACAACTGACGGTGGCTTGGTGACGAACTGTCTCCGGGCACTGGATCAGCGGTTCTCCGATAACGCTGTCGACATCGACACCAAAGTCGGCAACGCATCCCGGATCACGAAACTCTATGGCACTTGGACGGCGAAGGGTGAGGATACTCCCGAGCGACCCCATCGGTTCTCGAAGATCGTCGCGATGCCGGAGGTGCTGGAAGTCGTCCCAGAGTCACTGCTCCAACAATTGGCCGGTGAATATGACCAGCCCCAACTTTTACCAGTGAGCGAACCTCAGTGCCGTCGTGAGTCGCATCGTTCAGCGATCGACCGCGCCACGCTGTACCTGGGGAAGATGGATGCGAGCGTTTCGGGATCGCATGGCCATGTCGCGCTGCTGAAGGCTGCGAGCGTCCTCGTGAACGATTTCGAACTGAGTGACACCGAAGCCTTCGATCTGTTGATGAGTGAGTTCAATCCGCGCTGCTCTCCTCCGTGGGGAGAGGCGGAGATCCGGCGGAAGCTCGGAGAGGGGAGGAAGAATCCGACGGGGCGACCATCCAAAGTGGAGTCGTCCTACGATCGGCCACGGGGCCAGCGAAGCGATGGTCACTCCGCAGAGGATGAATCCGAGACGACTCACATCGTCGACGAACCTTGGCCTACCCCTCCATGCGAGGCTGCCTTCCATGGTGTCGCCGGTGACATCGTGCGGTTGATTAAGCCGCACTCGGAAGCTGATCCGGTCGCGTTGCTGCTCCAGCTACTTGTCGTCATGGGCAATATCCCTGGCCGACATCGGTTCAGCCAAGTGGAAAGTACACGTCATTACGCGAACCTGTTCGGGGTGCTGGTGGGATCGTCTTCCACGGGGAGGAAGGGCACTGCGGGAGACCACATCATGCGGTTGATCCAGCAGGTTGACTCGGTATGGGCTGCCGATCGCAAGATATCTGGACTTGTCTCCGGAGAGGGTGTCACTTGGAATGTTCGCGATCCGATCGAAGCTTCACCGGGAGTGAAGCCTGACGATGGAATCACGGACAAGAGGTTGATGGCCTATGAGAGTGAGTTCTCCTCCGTCCTTAAGTGCAAGAGCCGCGATTCGAACACTCTCGGGGAAGTGTTACGGCAGGCATGGGATTCCGGAAACCTTCGCATCTCGTCGAAGAACTCACCAGCGAGAGCGACGCACGCGCACATCAGTGTGATGGGGCACATCACCGGTGAGGAGCTTCGCGACAATCTCCTGGGGGTCGACAAAGCCAATGGGTTGGCCAATCGGTTCTTGTGGTGCTGCGTACGCCGATCAAAGCTGCTGCCCGACGGTGGACAGATTCAATCCGTTGACTTCAGCCGGGAGGTTTTCATCCTGGCTGAAGTGGTCGAGTTCGCCTCTCGGGACGGTGAGATTGTGCGAGACCGCGCCGCCTCAGAAGAGTGGCGGCGACTCTATCCCACGCTGACGCGGGAACGCTTCGGAGCGGACGGGCCGATGTGCAACCGGGCCGCTGCTCAAGTTGTCCGACTGAGTTTGCTGTACGCGATCCTGGATCGCAGCGAGATGATCCAGATCGAGCATCTGAGAGCCGCGTACTCGCTCTGGGAATACTGTGAACGCTCCGTGGCCTACATCTTTGGAACCGGGCTGACTGATCGCACATCGAACACGATCTGGACCGCGCTGAAATCAGCCGGATCAGATGGCTTGTCACGTACCGGAATCTCGCTCCTCTTCACCGGCAACAAATCGAAACCAGAACTCGATAGGGCGCTGCAGCTGTTGCACTCCGCGAGGCTCGCCAGACGTGAAAAGGTGGTGACTGGCGGGAGGCCGGTCGAAGTCTGGTACGTGACCGAGTCAGTGAGTGACCCTACGAAATAAACGAAAAAACACGAAAGAAGCCCCCACCTCCCTGACTTCTTTCGTATTTTTAGTTTCTTTCGTTCCCCCCAA
>JAYTWO010000345.1:0-8139 GCA_043743415.1 Planctomycetota bacterium | reverse complement strand
GCATCGGGGCGATGTCCTCCCGTTGTTGAGCCTCTTCATCTGCGTTCATCTGCGTTCATCTGCGGCTCCCCCTTGGATCATGACGCGCCGCGTGGAATCGCTACCTACTTTCCTGATGCACACACGAAGGACGATGCGAATGCCAAACACACTCGCATTCTCGGCAGGCGTCCCCGATGATCCGAGGAGCCACCCGTCCGATCACCGGAATACCTCAGATGACTCTCGATCTCCCTGCGATTCGCTCACGTTTCCCAGCCCTCCAGCGTCAACATCAAGGCCGCCCGATTGCGTTCTTCGATGGTCCCGCCGGGAGCCAAGTCCCGCAAGCCGTCGTGAATGCGGTCAGCGACTCGCTGATTCGGGCCAATGCCAACTGCGGGGCGGTGTTCACCACCAGCCAGGAGAACGACCGGCTGCTCGCCGAATCGCGACACGCGGTGGCTGACCTGCTCGGAGCCAGCGATCCGGATACGGTCGCCTTTGGAGCCAACATGACCAGCCTCACACTCGCCGCCAGCCGCGCGATCGCCACGCGCTGGATGCCCGGTGATGAGGTGATCGTCAGTCAACTCGACCACGACGCCAACGTCACGCCGTGGGTGCTGGCCGCTCAAGACGCAGGAGCAACGGTGAAGGCGATCCCGTTTCGCCAGGCGGACTGCACTCTCGATCTCGATCGGTATCGCGAGTTGCTGTCACCAAGGACTCGACTGGTCGCCATCGGTCTGGCCTCGAACGCGACCGGGACAATCAACCCGGTGGCGGAGATCGTGCGGCTGGCCCAAGAGGTCGGGGCGTTGACGTTCGTCGACGCAGTCCACTACGCCCCCCACGGGTTGATCGATGTCCTGGCTCTCGGGTGTGACTTCCTGGTCTGCTCGGCCTACAAGTTCTTCGGTCCGCATGTCGGCATTCTGTGGGGGAAACGCGAGTGGCTCGAAGCGATCCGACCGTACAAGCTGCGACCGTCTGCGGATGAGTTGTCGGGGCGCTGGATGACCGGGACGCAGAACCACGAGGGAATTGCCGGGGTGCGGGCCGCGATCGACCACATCGCGTCGCTCGCGACACCGGCGGGAGAGATCACACAGCCGGGCACACGCCGCGCCGCATTGGGGCGCGCCTTCGGGGCGATCACCTCCCACGAGCGAGCGTTGTCGCAGCGGTTCCTGTCCGGGCTGCGCTCGATGCCCTCGCTGCGTGTGTGGGGCATCGCGGATGAGCAGCGGCTCGCCGAGCGTGTCCCGACATTCTCGGTCACTCACGAGACGCTGACACCCCGCGAGATGGCGAGCGCGCTGTGGGAACGGGGCATCCAAGCCTGGCACGGGAACCACTACGCCCTCCCCTTCACCGAGGCCGCCGGTCTGGAGCCGCACGGCACACTCCGACTCGGGGCGCTGCACTACAACACACTGGAAGAGGTCGACCGGGCTCTGGAGGGGCTGCGCGACATCCTCCGCATGCACGCCTGATCGGGGCGCTGCCACAACCTCGCACGTCTTCAAACTGGGTCAGCCGCTTTCGGGCGAATTGCTGACAGCTGATAGCTCATCCCGTGTGAAACACGGCTGTGCCGCCGATTTACCACTCCAGCCACTTCCATGCCTCACCCGGTGCGATACACTGCCCGTCACACGATCCCCGGCGAAGGATAGAGACCCATGTCAGTGCGCGGACTACGCGGAGCAACCACCGTCGAGCAGAACGTCGCTGCCGAGATTCTGGCCGCCACGAGCGAACTGCTGCAAGAACTGCTGTCGGCCAACGGGATCACCACCTATGAGGAGATCGTCTCGGCGGTCTTCACCACCACTCCCGACGTGAACGCCGTCTTCCCCGCCGAAGCCGCCCGCAGCCTCGGCATGAGCCAAGTCCCGCTCCTATGCGCCAGCGAAATCGCCGTCCCCAACAGCATGCCCCGCTGCATCCGCATCCTGCTTCACGTCAACACCAACCAGCCGCAATCGGCCATGAAACACGTCTACCTGCGAGAGGCGAAGCGGTTGCGGCCGGACATGGTGAGTGCGCAGTAGAACGGTCCCGTTCAGGCGTCGATTTGTCGGCGATCTGCGCACCTCTTGAGACCCGCCGTGTGGGTCATGCGAATCGCCACATCTGACGAACTCCCTCCTTGCCACCTTTCGAACATGTTCCGAATTCTGACTCTCCTGGATCGAGACTCTCGACCCGCGAGATCCTCGCCGCACGCGGCCCGAAGAACGCAGTCGACCCGTCGCGGCCGTACGCTTTTCTGGTCGAGGACGAACGCTCGGCGAGGGGCCTCATCGAGTCGGTGGCGACGTTGTTTCTGACCAATCGCGAATGCCCGTTTCACTGCTTGTATTGCGACCTGTGGAAGAACACGACCGACGAGACGCTGGCTCCCGGACTGATTCCGGCGCAGATCGAGTTCGCCCTCTCTCGGCTGCCGCCCGCGCGGCACATCAAGCTCTACAACAGCGGGAACTTTTTTGACCAGCGCGCGATCCCGGTGGAGGATCATCCACGGATCGCCGAACTGGTCCAGGGGTTTCAGACAGTCATTGTCGAGAACCACCCGTGCATGACCGATGCTCGCGCGGTCGAGTTCCGGAAGCGAATTCCTGGTGAGTTCGAGGTGGCTCTCGGGTTGGAGACGATGCACCCCGAGGTGCTGCCGAGGCTCAACAAGGGGATGACGCTCGACGATTTCGACCGAGCTGCGGGGTTCCTCCGCGAACACGGGATCGAGGTCCGCGTGTTCATCCTATTGCGGCCACCGTACATGAGCGAAGAGCAGGGCGTCGAGTGGGCGCTGCGGTCGATCGAACACGCCTTCGCACAGGGGGCTCGGGTCTGCTGCGTGATCCCGACTCGCGACGGGAACGGGATCATGGAGCAACTCGCGCTCGCGGGAGACTACGCTCCGCCGCAGCTGAGTTCGCTGGAGCGGGTGCTGGAGACCGCTCTCGGGTTCGGGCGCGGGCGGGTGTTTGTCGACCTATGGGATGCCCGGCGGTTTGCGACCTGCGCGGTCTGCACGGAGGCCCGCATTGACAGACTCCAGCGGATGAATCTCACCCAGCAGATCGAGCCGAGGGTGACGTGCGATGTGTGTGAGAGGTTGGAGTCCAGCCTTTCGGCAACTCTTCTCGCGTCCAAAGCAACATAAAGGTGGGACTCCCACGGGATTGTCCTTGAAGCGACAGCATGCCTGTGGTAGACCTGTAGTCACACACAACGTGGAGGAGCAAAATCATGGAACTGCACGACCCAGTGGCGATCTACACAGCGGCCAGCGATCTGGAGGCGTATGAGATTGTTGAGCTGCTTCAAGGGGCCGAGATCCCGGCTCGGGTGATTGAGGACATGAACCTTCTGGATGGTCTCAACCCTCCGGTGCATGCGGCGAAGGTGTGGGTCTCGTCCCGCGACCTGGAGCGGGCGACGGCGGTGACGCAAGCGTATGAAGCCCGGATCCAGCAACGGGAACTGGCACATCACGTCCCCGTGGATCTGCAATCTGAGTGGATCGATGCCCGCTGCGACAAGTGCGGCACGGTGACGCGCTACGCCCCGATTCAGAAGGGGACGGTCGAGAACTGTCCGAACTGTTATGCCTTCATGGATATCGGGAGCGATGTCGACTTCGATGACTGGAACGTGATCGAGGCCGAGAACGACGGGGCGGGGGCGGAAGCGGAGTCCGAGGAAGAGTTGCCTCAATGACCCCTCCGACGTTTCCCACTGTGGTCCTGGCCAGCCGGAATGCGAAGAAGAGCCGCGAGATTCGTGACTTACTCGCTCCCGTCGGCATCCCGCTCTGTTCCGTGGCGGAGTTCCCCGAGGCCCCTGAGGTCGAGGAGACCGGGACGACGTTTGCCGAGAATGCGGCCCTCAAGGCCACCGAGATCGCGAAGTTACTGAAGCAGTGGACGATCGGCGAGGACAGCGGACTGCGGGTCGATGCGTTGCGGGGGGCACCCGGAGTTTACTCCGCTCGCTACAGCGATCCGGGGGCGACCGATGAGCGGAACAATGCCAAGCTGATCGCCGAGTTAGCGTCTGTCCCGCCGGAGCAGCGCGGGGCGGAGTATGTGTGCCATGTGGCCGTCGCCGACCCGACGGGACAAGTGCGATTGAGCTTCGAGTCGACCTGCCGCGGACGGATCATCGACACCGCGCGGGGGGCGAACGGGTTTGGGTATGACCCGTACTTCCTGGTCCGGGAGTTTCACCAGACGTTCGGCGAACTCAGCCCGCTGGTCAAGCAACAGATCAGCCACCGCGCGCGGGCCTTTCGAAAGCTGATCCCGGAGTTGGTCCGCGTCCTGTCGCAGGGATGATGGACCTCTGCGACCCCTCGTGCTTCAGCCAAGTCAGTCGATACTCGTCCTCCGGCGAGCCAGCGATGGTGGCCAGTCGCTCGCAGAGGCGGTCGAAGCAGCCGCGTGTGAATCACAAAAGTCGGCAGCCCGCGTCTTCTGCCCCCTCTCCCCACTGGCCTCTCCCCACTGGCGGCGTGACTTTCTGTGAGGGCATGACAATTAGGAGAGGGGGGCAGTCATTGGCGACTGCCTGCTTTCGTGAGACACACTCTCTGGGGCATGCAGCAACAGGAGGAATTGTAGATCGAGCGTGTCCGGCTTATCAATTTGTTGTTCTGCAACCCAGACGCTCCAAGCAGCGTCTGGCCCATCCTGTCAACCCGACCACGCTTCGCCTGCAACCTCTCCGCCAGCGATCGTGAAGGCTGCGGCATAGTATGGTGGCCAAGTGCGGTGTCGCATGGGATTTCAGTCGGCAATCCGTCGCAGCTCGTTTAAGGTTATGTCGCATTAAGATTGACAAGTCCATGCCGCACCGCCAATCTGCGGTGATATTCTACCGCACTTCAGCGGTCGAATACCTGTTCGGCGACAAACGGAGGTTTTGACATGGCCGAGAAGCAACAGACTGAAGCTGAGGTCATCCAAACCTACGGCAAGCTCCTCGAAGAGGCAAACGCTGGCGTTGATCGCGCAGCAGTGGCGGCAGCGACGGGAGCCTGCGTGTACAGCGCCGGCAGCGGCACCTACTGTGCTAGCCTCACGAAAGCTCAATGTGACCAGCTTCGTGGCGCGTGGACAGAGGGCGGGCGTTGCCCCTGACTGGAAGACGCCGAACCAGGCGCTACAGCAGACACCGGCCGCATGTAGGTTTTCTGCGACGTGCAGGTTTCTCAGTGGCCGGTGCTGCTGAGCTGGGTCGTTAGGTGCCACTAAAAGTAGAGTTGTCAAGATGAACACACCAGAAGAATCACAGGTGCTTGGTAAAGCCCTTGAAGCTGCAAAAGACTACGCCGACACCGTCGTGAAAGGAGCGTTGTCCGAGTTCGGTGGCATCCTTTCTGACACCGTCGGTTACTGGCGGCTCAAGAATCGTGTCCGCCTGATGCTCAAGGCCAAGCAATGGTTAGAGGAAAAGGGCGTTCAGCCGGGAAAGCTGCTTCCAGATGTGTTTGTACCTTTGCTGGAGGACGGTGGGAACGTGGAAGATGTAACATTGGCAGATATGTTTGCATCGCTTTTTGCCGGTCATCTCGACCCCGCCCAGCAGGACGAAGTCCATCCATCCTATACCAAAGTTCTTGCCCAACTCTCCCCGCTCGATGCAAAGCTGATGCTCGCGTTCAGAGGTCATGTGTCGGACCATCTCGCACGAGTGGTTGGGTTGAGAGGTCATGTCTTGACCGCCAAGGACATGGCAGAGGAAATCGGGATGCCGAAGCGTGCCACATATCTCTCGTGTCTCAATCTTGCACGTCTGGGCATTGTTGAACATCTCGGTTACCACTCACCTGAGAACCATCCGGTGCCGACGGTATTCGAGGATAACCCTGAGCACCAACTGTATCGCATGTCTGAGTATGGAGTGGCATTCTGTGACGCCTGCCAGTATCCAGAACAGTAGGAAAACCGGGGGCAGCACCTAACAATCGCTGGGTGCCACTGGCGAGGGCTTTGACTCGCCAGTGCAGGGTGGACTCACAACGGGTCAGTGACCACTCACGCCCAAAATCACTGCGGTGTCCAATCAGGATGAGTACAGTGTCACGCGAAAGCACTGGCGGCCCAAAGCGACCGCCAGTGGCACCCGGCGCAGGCTCAAGCCTGAACTCCAACATCTCTGATCGACGACGCCAATGCCCATTCGCTCACCGACTGGCGCAGGGGGCTCCGGCTCACGCCCCGCCGCAGCACTTCTTGTACTTCTTCCCGCTGCCACACGGGCACTGATCGTTGCGACCGACGCGCGGCTGGATCTTGTGTAGCGTGTCTGTGACGAGGCGATCGTCATCACCATTGAGAACCGCGTTTTTCTGTTTCATCAAGACTCGTTCGGTCGCTGTGATGTTGCCTTTCAACAAAGCGCTTTCTACTTTCAAGCACTCTGCTTCTCTTTCCAGATGCTTGACTTCGCGTTTCAACTGTCTGATTTCTCGTTCCCCGTCTTCGATGAGCCTTCGATTCTTTTCAACTTCCGCATCCAATACCGGTACTTGGAACCACGACCACTGGCTCACCACATCAATGGTGTCTGTGACCCCTGCTGGCTCCAGGCCATCGAGCGTCTGCTGAAATCCCGCATCGCCTGCCAGAATGCGTTCCTTGATCGTCTCCAACCTCACCAGCCCCCCGTCAACGAGTCTCCGCTGGAATGCCTCTTGGAGATCGTCGAGCGCTTCACGCGGCACACAATGGGACAAGACATGCACTACCACAGAAGCCAGCCGGGCGTCGGATTCGGTGATCTCGCTGTCCGCTCTGTCGAGGACCGTGCGCAAGTGCCCTTGCAATCGCTGGACCACCTCCTCACGAGTCAGCCGTCCATCGCGCACGTGATACAAGAAAGCCTGTGCGGCGCTCCAGGGCACATACTCTTTCAGCGTGCGATTCGAGATCAACTCATCCAGGAACTCGGGGCGATCCAACGAAAATTCCGCCAGCACCCGGGGCAACGCTTCGCTCACCAACTCGCCGTAGACAGCATACGCCCCATCGCCAGCCAACGTGAGTGTCTGGTGAATCGCGGGCCAAGCCTCGGTCGCCCGGAACTCGGTCAGCAGTAACATCGCAAACACCTGCGAGTTTCCCTGCATCTGGTCGCCCGCCGCGACTTTCTCCGCCGATTCCCGCAGCAACTCGATGAACCGGGGAATGACGAGTTCACGATGCCGCTGAGCCGCCCGAATCGCCTCGACCGGCACCGTGTCGATCGCCTCATCCAAGTCGGCGATCAGCTGATTGAGAT
Organism: Planctomycetota bacterium; assembly: GCA_043743415.1. Classification (GTDB taxonomy): domain Bacteria; phylum Planctomycetota; class Planctomycetia; order Planctomycetales; family Planctomycetaceae; genus TH-plancto1. The sequence goes on along the minus strand of JAYTWO010000345.1, from coordinate 861 downwards.
CCAGTGCCGATTCTATGATCGCAGAAGTCTCGATGGTCTCCGACATGAAATACACTTCCCGGTTGTCGTCCTGCTAGGGGGGGGCGTCCCGAACAATTCAGGCGTCCCCTCGCTGAGAGGGCCGCATGATCGTCCGTCGAAGTCACAACGTCAACGAGACCGCGTGTGCCGGAGGGAGCCACTCGTTGGAGTCCAGCCTTTAGGCTGCACGGTGCGAGCAAGCGCCGGTGAAATCCTGAACTCCCACGAGCGACGTTCTCAAACCAAACAACGTCGCCCAGCACGGCGGACTCACGTCCAGCCGCTCGCTTTCGAGAGACCGGAGAGACCGGGTCACCACCTCACTTCCAACCTGCGGCCGAACAGCCCAGACGCTGCACTTTCAGTCTGGGCTACCCCGGCCTCACGGATTCTCAATGAGCAACGTTCCCTCGAACTGATTCCCGAGTTGGTTGGTCGCATGGAAGTGCCGTCCATCCTGAGCCACAATACATGTCAAGATCCACGCGCCGCCCGGAGCTTGCGGATTGGGTGACCGGAGAACGATTTTGTCCTCGTCCATCGTCCACGTTCCATTTTGTGTCGTCCCATCGGATTTCAGAGTCCGATTGTAAACGTGCTCCGGATCTCCCTCCAGATTCAGCCCCCAAACCGCGACCACTTGGGGGGGAATCAAAGGTGTCAGGAACCGTTCTCGCAATAATCGCAGCTTGCGTCGTGTGGGCGTGCCCGACATTGGTTCCTGACACCTTTGTTTCCCCCTCGTTGGAGTACCCATTCCTGGGCGCGGTTCTGCCGCAGTTCGCACATCAGGAGCGTGTGCGCCAAGAAGACCAGGTACAGACTGTTCCAACGCCCGCT
>JAYTWO010000344.1:0-9005 GCA_043743415.1 Planctomycetota bacterium | reverse complement strand
GCGTTTCAATTCCGCCTGTCCCTCGCATTCGGTGTGTCACCTCCGGATGTCGCGAGTTCTGTGCTGGCAGGGACATCTGGTTTTTGGGCTGCCTGCGTTTCTGACGCACACACTCAATCGGATCAAGCCTCTCGCAGGATTGCATCTTGCGATACCCACGTTACGATACGCGGTTGTTCACAGTGTGTGAACTCCCCCCCTTGTTTCCAGTCCCAGCGGCGCTGCTGCGGGGTCGGAGAGGAATTTCGATCATGTCCATCACGAATGAACGTAAGGCTCAGGTGATTCAGGAGTTTCGCCGCGACGAAAAGGACACGGGTTCGCCCGAAGTCCAGGTTGCGGTGCTGACGAATCGGATCAACGAGCTGACGCTGCATCTGAAGCGTCAAATCAAGGACCATGCGGGCCGTCGTGGTTTGCTGCAAATGGTCAGCAAGCGTCGGAGTCTGCTGGAGTATCTGCGTCGGGTCAAGCCGGCGAGCTATGTCGAGTTGATTGGTCGCTTGGGGTTGCGGAAGTAGTCGCAGCGGTTGTGGTTGGTGATTGTGGTCGCTTGACGGTTGGGATTTGGATGCCGGGGAGGAGCGTGTGGCTCCTCCTGTGCGGGCGTTTCGGCATGTCCCGATGCAGGCGAACTGCTCAGGGCGGATTTGTTCGGCTTTTCCGCCCGTCTGTCGTGTATTGAGTCGGCGTTGGTGTGGGTGTCGGGTCGGTTCAGGCAGTCTGTTTCAAAGTCGATTGTTTTCTTCGAAGTAGAAGGTTGTCCCCAGTGAAGGTCTCTGTTCAACGTCAAATCGCGGGTCGTACGCTGACAATTACGACAGGCGAATGGGCCAAGCAGGCCAGTGGTGCCGTCCTCGTCCAATTCGGCGAGACTTCGGTGTTCGTCGCCGCTCAGAACGGTCCCTCGCGGCCCGGTACTGACTTCTTCCCGCTCACCTGCGACTACCGCGAGCGGCTCGCCGCAGCTGGCAAGTTCCCCGGTGGGTTCCTGAAGCGGGAAGGCCGTCCGACGCAGAAGGAAGTGCTGACTTCGCGGCTGACCGACCGTCCGATCCGTCCGCTGTTCCCAGAAGGGTACAACGACGAAGTCCAGGTCATGGCCAATGTGCTGTCATGCGACGGCGAGAACGATCCGGATGTGTGGTCGATCACCGGTGGCAGTGCGGCTCTGGCGGTCTCTCCGCTGCCGTTCGCTGGGCCCATCGCGGGCGTTCGCGTCGGTCTGATCGATGATGCATTCGTGCTGTTTCCGACCGTGCAACAGGTGGCTGTCTCGCGTCTGGACTTGATCGTGGCGGGGAGCCATGACTCGATCCTGATGATCGAGGGCTTTGCCGATCAGTTGCCGGAAGACCTGATGGCGGATGCCCTGATGTTCGGGCACAAGGCGATCATCGAAATCTGCGAGATGCAGCGGGAACTCGTCGAGAAGGCGGGTAAGACCAAGGTGCCGTACAAGGCGGCTGCCAAGAACCCGTTCCTTGATTCGGTGAAGTCCGAAGCCTACGACCGCCTGTGCGCGGCCCGCTCCAACCCCAAGAAGAAGGAACGCTCCCACGCGGCCGGTCTGGTGAAGCACGCTCTGGTCGAGAAGTACTTCGCCAACGGAGCGACCGAGTTGGCCGATGGCCGCACCCTGCAGCAGTTGAAGGACGCGGTTTCGGCGGTCGATCATCAGGCGTGCCGCGATCTGACCCTGTCCGGCAAGCGGCTCGATGGCCGTGGTCCGAGTGACCTGCGGGCGGTCGATTGCCAGGTCCAGGTGTTGCCTCGCGTGCATGGCTCGGCTGTGTTCACCCGGGGGGAAACGCAGTCGGTGTGTACAGTCGTTCTGGGCACAGTTCGCGATCAGCAGAAGTCGGACGGGCTGTTTGGCGAATTCGCCAGGCCGTTCATGCTCGACTACAACTTCCCGTCCTACTCGGTGGGTGAGTGCAAGCCGATTCGTGGGCCGGGTCGCCGGGAAATCGGCCACGGCGCTCTCGCGGAGCGGTCGATTCAGTGGGTGCTGCCGAAGTCGGAAGTCTTCCCGTATACGATCCGCTTGATCTCGGACATCACCGAATCGAACGGCTCCAGCTCGATGGCCTCGGTGTGCGGTGGCACGCTGAGCCTGATGGACGCTGGTGTCCCGATTCGACAGCCGGTGGCCGGGATTTCGATCGGCCTCGTGAAGGAAGGCAGCAAGTATGTCCTCCTGACCGACATCATGGGCGACGAAGATCACTTCGGCGACATGGACTTCAAGATCGCCGGTTCCCAGAAGGGGATCACCGGGATTCAGCTCGATCTCAAGATCGACGGCATCAACGAAGAGATCATTCGTGCGACTCTGGTCGCAGCTCGGGACGCCCGTCTCGATCTGCTGCGGATGATGCTCAGTGCGATCAATCGCCCTCGTCCGGAAATCTCCGACTACGCGCCGCGGATTCTGCAGACGCGGATCGATCCCGAGAAGATTGGCCTGCTGATCGGACCCGGCGGAAAGAATATCCGCGCGATCCAGGAGCAGACCAAGTCGCAGATCGATGTCACTGACGATGGCAAGGTGCTGATCTCCGGCACCAACAAGGTCGGCTGCGAAGAGGCCCTGGCCCGGGTTGAGGCCATCGCCGAAGAGATCAAGGTCGGTCGCGTCTACAACGGCACGGTCAGCTCGATCAAGGACTTCGGAGCGTTCGTCGAGATCGCCCCGGGTAAGGACGGCCTGTGCCACATCAGCGAACTCGCCGAAGGGTTCGTGAAGTCGGTCGGAGATGTCTGCAAGGTCGGCGACCGGCTCGAAGTGAAGGTCATCGCCGTCGACGAGCAGAACCGCGTCAAGCTGTCGCACAAGGCCGTGCTGATCGAGCGGAACGGCGGCCCGACGGCTGCAGCTCCGGCTGTGGAAGGCGGCGAGCGTCCACCGCGTGAAGAGCGTCCTCGTGAAGACCGTGGTGGCGATCGCCCACCGCGTGAAGATCGCCCCCGTGAGGACCGTCCTCGCCGTGATGACCGCGATGATCGCGGCCCACGTGGTGGTGGTGACCGGGATCGCGGGCCTGCCCCGGATCGTGGACCAGCTCCGGATCGTGGACCAGCTCCGGATCGTGGTTCCGACCGCGACCGCGGACCGGCTCCGGATCGTGGCAGCGACCGAGATCGTGGACCGGCTCCGGATCGTGGCAGCGACCGTGACCGTGGTTACGACCGCGATCGCGCCCCCGCGAGTGACCGTGATCGCGGACCCGCACCGGACCGTGGTTCCGACCGTGATCGGGATCGTGGACCCGCTCCAGAACGCAGCGACCGGGATCGTGGACCAGACCGCTACGACCGCGACCGGGGACCAGCCCCCGCGAGTGACCGTGACCGTGGACCCGCTCCGGATCGTGGCCCGGACCGTGGCCCGGACCGTGGTGGCGACCGAGATCGTGGCGGCGACCGGGATCGCGGCCCGGACCGTGGACGTGATCGCGGCGACCGCTAATCACGACGCCTGAATGACCGGAAAACGCCTCGCTCTCGCGAGGCGTTTTTCATGGAGCAAGTGGTCAGAGAAAGTTGACCGTGGGATAGGCTTCCAGCCTGTCTGTTGGCTAAGGATCTGGCTCGAAACAACTTCCCGAATTGATTTTGAACAGAAGGTAACAAAGGGAACGAAGAGAGTTCGAACAAGCCCTTCGTTGCCTTCTGTTCAACTCCCACGAGTGAAACGGGAAGTTGTTTTAGACCATGTCCTAAACATGACAGGCTGGAGGCTTGTCTTCAGCCGCGAAGCGTCGCCAGCGAGCCCCCGCCGCCCAGCGACGCTACGTCGATCCTGCTGCCACAGCTGCGCGGTTCAGAACACGTCCGATGGCCTGAGAAGACTCCACCGACTTTTCTGACGCACACCCAATGTCTCCCGGGGTGCATTCGCTCAATGGGGGGTGCCTGCATGTCGAATTGCAGAGTGTACTGGAGAGGTAAAATTCAGAGGCCACGGATCGACACGGAAAAACACGGACGCCATTGAAGGACAGGCATTTCGACAGCGACACCGGTGATTTGCAGGTCGAACAACACTCTCTTGATCCACATGCCTCTCTTTTTCCGTGCCGTTCCGTGTGCGTCCGTGGCTGGCTTCGGGCCTAGGCAATCGTCTTTTGGGGGCACCACCATTTGGCGAATGCACCCAATGTCTCCCGCCGACAATTGCCCACCCGCGAAAAACTCCGCATCGATCACTATCATGTGATGATCCTTCCAGCATTCGCGTGCGTTGTGGCGTAGATGACTCATCACCCGAGGCCGAATTCATGCGCGACTCATCGACCGTTCTCGCCGAAGACGGAGCTGTTGGCTCGGGGCTTTCCTGGTCACGGCCTGACCGATCGAGATCGAGTGGGCGGTTGCGGGTGGTTGTCTTTTTGGCGGTCCTCACAGCCTGGAGCGGGCTGGCCAGTGCCCTGGAGTTTCGGGAGGTTCGCTGGGGCTTCCACGGTGCGGTCAAACGCCATGCTTATAACCTGTGTTCCATTGATCTCCTCAATCCCTCGCCCGAAGCGTTTCAAGGTTCCATCCAGTTGACGAAACAGGGGAACGTCGGGAGTTCCGACTTCCCGCTCGTCGAACTCGACGTGTACATCGGTGCGGGAGAGATGCGGACAGTCCAGTTCCTGCCCTACATCAGCAGCGATAAACCGGATTGGGAAGTCAGCTGGGGGCCAGGAGCGGCGGACAGTTTTGAGTTCTCCTATCCGAAAGGAGAATTCACCGCCCCCGCGGCGGTGCAGTTCTTCGCCGACCGAGGAGTCTCCTCACCGTTGAAAGGGATCGCGGTGTTCCCGGAGCAGGATTTCCCCATCGGAGCGGCAGGGACCGAGACGCTGGGGAGTGTGGTCCTCGATCATGTCCCGCGCTGGGATCAGGTGCGGAGCCGGGCTTTTCGTGACTGGCTGGGGCGGGGAGGTCGGCTGTATCTCATCAACGGGCGCGACGGAGAACCACTCAGCTTCCCGTCCCCGCTGGAGGATCTCAATCTGCCCGCCGATCGATTCATGGTCGGGCAAGGCGTCGTGCTGAGGCACGGGATCGCTCAAGATGCGGGGGAGATTCCCGGCCTGATTACCGAGGTGGCCCAGGCGTCGGTGGACCCGGACAATTTGAATGGCAATCAAAACTACGGCACCGATCCGGCCTCGAACGCGATAACCCAGCTGTTCCAGACGATGCGGAACATGGTGCGTCCCGATCACAACTGGCCGCTGATTTTCATTCTGGCGATGCTCTATCTGTTGATCCTGTTTCCGGGGATCTGGCTGGTCAGCCGCAAACGGGGCGATTTCCGCGTGACGTACGCGATGATCCTGGGGACGGTGTTGCTGTTCAGTTGGTTCTATGCCGAGATCGGTAAACGCGGGTACGGAGAGTCGACCGGCCTGCGGGAGATGATGATCGCCTACCCGCTGGGGAATCAGCGCGTGGCGCTCCAGAAGCATGGCAGCTTGTTCGTCACCGAGGGGGGCGAGTACGTCATCCGGGCTCACGGAGAAGGGGCGGTGTTCACGCTGGAGTCGGGGGCGGATTTCTCTGGCAACGCCACGATCATCAACCGCCCGCAAGCCATCGTGGCCGCAGACATCCCGCCGTTCTCGGCCTGCTCGTATCAGCAGTCGTCCGTTTTGCCGACCCAGGGGGACTACTCGATCACCGTCAAGAAGCTGGAACTCAACCCGGGGTTGGACAAGATCGAGGTCCAACTGGGACCGGGGATACCCGTCGACGCGCAGGTCTATCTGCTGCCCACGACCCAGGGGGGGGCCTTATCGGGGTACTCACTGACCAAGGGTGAGAACGGTTGGATGAACTCGTCCCCCGCCATGCCGGTCAACAGCTTGTTTCCGACTGAGTACAACAACAATTGGAACCGCGTCGATTCCGCACAGAACCAGAGGAACCTGATCGCGTACCTGGTGCAGATCGCGACCTCTGCCCCATTGGCTCCCCAGTACCAGAACCAGCCCGTTCCATCGCAGCCTGGATCGACACCGACGATTCCATTTGAGGGCGGTCACATCCTCGTCTACTGCGACGCCCCGGCGGAATTCCTCCCCAGCGATTACACCTCCTCGGGCAAGGTGCTGTTCGTCTCAAAGGTCGACCCGTCGATGGCCACCGCCGCTCCCTGATGTGTTGTCGACAAAACTCAGCGAAAGTCTGACGACTTCCGCTACCTCCGACTCCCGACTTCTGCGACTCACCGACCCGAAGGACTTCCCATGAGTACACCCGTCATTGAAGTCGACAAAGTCACTCACCTGTTCAAAGACCACCGGGCTTTGAATGGCATCAGCTTCCGGGTCGGGGCCGGGACGCTGCATGGCTTCGTGGGGCCGAACGGGGCGGGCAAGACGACCACGCTCAAGCTGATCTGCACGCTGTTGCGTCCGCAGACCGGTCGCATCCGCGTGTTCGGCATGGATGTCCGCACGGATGTGAAGGCCATCCGCCAGAAGATCGGGTACATGCCCGACCACTTCAGCATGTACAAGCAGATGACCGTTTACGAGTACCTCGACTTCTTCGCCGCGGCTTATGGGCACGTGTCGAAACGCCGCGAGGTCATCGTGGGCGATGTCCTCGCTCTCACCGACATGGAGGGCCGCAAGGACGACCTCATCCAGGGACTCTCGCGCGGGATGCAGCAGCGCGTGAGCCTGGCCCGCGTGCTGGTCAACGACCCCGACTTGCTGCTGCTCGACGAACCGGCGTCGGGCCTCGACCCCCGCGCCCGCATCGAGTTGATGGAGATCCTCCGCGAGCTACGGCGGATGGGGAAAACCATCTTCATCAGCAGCCACATCCTCAGCGAGCTGGCCGAACTGTGCGACAGCGTGACGATCATCGACCGGGGCATGACCAAATACAGCGGGCACATGGATGATCTGCTGTATGCCCAGGAGGGGCACCCGGTCTACCGGCTGCGGATCGAGACTGACATCGAGGTCTGGGCACCGCGTCTTCCGGAACTGGCGGGGGTCGCTGCGGTGGAAGCGGTCGAAGGCAAGCCCGAGTTTCGGTTGACGGCCGACGCGGCGGACATCGACGCGAACTCGATGCTGACCCAATTGCTGGCGATGGGGGTGCCGATCGCCGGGTTCCAGCGGGACCAGCGGAAGCTGAACGATGCGTTCATGGACCTGACGGAGCGGGGCGTGCGGACATGAACAAGACGTTGGCGTTACTGGTCCGGGCCTTGCGCACGGAAACACGCGACATCAAGAGCCACCTGTTCCGGTTTGGACTGGCGGGCGTGGTGGTTCTGATCCTATTGATGGGGCTGAGTGCGATTCAATATGAATCCGCGCCGGGTCGCCTCATGTTCAAGTGGATGACGGTCGCCAATTGGGTGGTCGTCACGCTGGCCGCGGGGACATTCTTCTCCATCGCCATCAGCGAGGAGACCGAGCAGCAGACGTTGGGTTTGCTGCGGATGGCCAACGTCGGTCCGTTGTCGTTACTGCTGGGCAAGTGGTCGCCCCGCATGCTGGCGGCTGTGGTGTTGATCTCGATCCAGTTTCCGTTCACGTGGTTGACGGTGACGTTGGGCGGAGTGTCGTGGCAGCAGATCTGGGCCAGTTATTTGATGCTGCTGGCGCATCTGGTGCTGGTGGGGAACCTGGGGCTGTTGTCCTCGGTCCTCAATGCCACCAGTGCGAAAGCGTGTGGCTGGACGTTTGGGATCATGATCGCGGTGAGGATTTTGCCTCTCTTCTGCTGGGCCGGGCTGATGTTGGGAGCTGAGCGAGGTTGGCTGGAGCAATCGACCGCAGCTTGGTTCTGGGACAACATCGGTCACCCACTGCATCAGTGGTCGGCCAGCGGACGGCTGTTTGGCGAAATCCTGGCGACTTCTTTCCAGGGGAACGCCTGGAGTCCGCAGGTGATCTCGAATTTCGCGGGCGGGGCGGTGTTGTTCTTGATGGCCTGGCTCGTCTTTGATCCGGCCACGATGCGGCACATGAGCGGCGGACCGCAGAGGATGAGCCTGCTCTCCCGTTTGCTGACCCGCAAGACCCGCTCGTCGGCGACTGCGTGGAACTGGGCGTTGGGTTGGAAGGACTTCCGGCAGGTCAGCGGCGGCATGCGTTCGATCCTGGCCAAATACGCCCTCTACGGTTCCCTGTTCGGAACGGCGTTCTACATCAACACGATGTACAATTCGAACTATGCCGAAGGACTTGAAACATCCTGTGCCGTCACGGCGAGCCTCATCTTATGGTGTCTGCTGCCGCTGGAGTTATGCTTTCTGGCGGCGAAGCTGTTCCGTCCAGAACTCAACGATCATACGTGGTCGACGTTACTCACGCTGCCGAAGTCGCTGTCGCAGATTGCGTACTCGAAGCTGGGCGGGGCGCTGTTGGGGATCGTTCCGACGGTGAGTGTGCTGTGTGTGTGTTCCCTGCCGTTTGTTGGTGACATCCTCTCAGATGTCCTGCGAGACCCGGAGTTCCTGCTGATCATCGCGTACGTCTTGTCTTGTGTCCTAGTGGCGCTGCATCTGGTGACGTTCTTCTCGATCAGCGTCAACTGGGCCGCGTGGCCGATCGCGATCATCCTCGGCGTGGGCACGACGTTCTTCGGGAATCTGCTGGTGTGGATGTTGTTTGGAATTGGCATGGTGTGGATGGGCGGCGGCGGGGGCCAGGGAATCGTGTTCGCCTGGATGCTGCTACTGACGATCGGCCATGTGGTTCTGGCGGGGGTCACTCACTATGGCATCGGCCTGCGACTGACCGCCAAGGGGGCCGAGAACTGAGCCGCTCGGCACGAGTGCCTGGTCAGGATCGGGGTGGGAGTCCAGCCTTCTGGCTGTCCGCGGCAGGCGAATGACCGTTCAAGAAACAAGAGTGCTCTTTCGCAGAGCGGAAGGTGGAGTGCGAAACGCACTTTGCAATTCGGATGGTTGCTCCCCACGGATGTCCACTCGACCCCTCCTTGTCCCGGCAGGGACACCCGAAAATAGCCCACCGCTTCAG
>JAYTWO010000343.1:0-3641 GCA_043743415.1 Planctomycetota bacterium | reverse complement strand
GAAGGCGCGAAGAAGACCAGCCGCCAGAACCCTTCGCGCCTCCGCGCCTTGGCGTGAGGCACTCTGAATTCCGGAATCGAATCTCGCAACCGTCTCGCCTTCGAGTGGTCGACCAGCCATCCCACGGGGAATGTCGTGAGTTGGCTACTTTTGTGATGCACACACATTGTTGAGGGTTGAGGGTTGAGGGTTGAGGGTTGAGCGACAGAGGCTCACCCTTTGGGCTCAATATCTCGCCTCTCCTTCCCCTCAACGCTCAACCCTCCCCACCAAATGAAAGAAACGGCACCGGAGGGGATCCGGCACCGTTCCTGCGAGAGACGGGAGGGGAAGTGGGGTGGGAAACTAGCAGAGGGGAGAAGGGGAAGGGAGTGACTTAGTCGGAATTAGCAAAAGCGGGTGCGCGAACCAGAGCGTCCGTCGCCCGTGTGCGGGTGGCCAGAGAGGTCGGTCATCCCGACCCCTCCAGCACGGAAACCGTTACTTCGATGCCACCGAGATGCGACCGGTGGCGGTCTGCGGCGCGGGCAGTTCGTTCGCGGCTGGCGTGTGGGCCTTCCAGCCGTCCGTTCCCGTCGAGGCCACCGCAGCCTGCGTCGTACGGCTGACGGTCTTGACCGTGGCCCGATCCAGGGTGTTCGGGGCTGAGTCGTGGCGAATCACACGGTGGTCATTCGCGGGCACGGGAGCGGGCTTCGGGTAGGAGATGCCCTTGTGCAGCCCAGTGGCTGGAGGGGCGTTGTTCTCAGCGGCCCGTGTCGGTTGCGGCTCTTGAGCGGTTTGAGTCGCCTGCGGAGCGATGGCCATGCCGGTCACGGAATCCACATAAGCCATCTGGGTCATCGGCACATGCACTGTCTTGGTCACGGTCACGGGTTCCATGGTGGTCACCGTGACTCGCTCGGAGTCGGTGTAATACTCCGCGACCTGCTGGGTCGTCTGGTAGGCGACCATCTTGGCCTCGTTGTACGTCACCTTGCGAGTGGTGTTGACCGCGACCTGCCTCTGGACCGGGACGGTACACTGGCACACCTGCGGGATGAACTGGCGGTGCGTCGTGAAGTTCGGTTGGAGGCCCGTCCGCATCTGGTAGCCCATGCGATTCATCGAGGCCATCATGCCGGGACGGTTGTCGTACTGGCAGGGGGCCATTTTCACCACCGGCTTGGTGATGGTCTGCCAATGGCCCTTGTTGACCATCTTCGTCTGCATCTCCGTGACGGTCTGGTAGGTCACCGCGGGGACTTCGACTGTTTTAGTTTCCATCACCTGACGGTAAGCCGTCGTGGGCTGGGAGACCATCCGCATCTTCGTGACCGGTCGAGTCTCCACCGTCTGCTTCGGACGATATTCGGTGACCGCCATCTGCTTGGCGACCATCGTGGTCACCGGCTGCATGCACTGGCTGGCCGTGGTCACGACCGGGGCGGGAGTGGGCGTGTAACAACTGCAATCGCCAAACGGATTCCACTGGGCCATCAGGGCCACGGGGCTGGCCAGGGAGGCCACAACAACGGCAACCAACTGGCGGGTCGGGATTCCAAACATGGGTGAATCCTGTCAGAAACGAGTCTGTGATCGAACGTGAAGGAGAAGCCCCGGCGTCCCTCCGCAGTCAGCAGCAGGGATCACCAAGGCGGAGCGGGTTGTAACTCCGATGGGAAAAACAGGTCAATAAGACGGGCCAGAATTGCCGGTCTTCTTCCCGAGGTTTGTAGTTGTTACAGCTCTGACGATTCTGCCGGGGAAACCTTCAAGTCCCGTGCCGGAGATTCCGGGGATGGCGTTTGACCGGCTCGATACGCGACCTATGTTAAGACATCGTCGTTGCTGCGCTCCATTGATCTTTGGTCCTGACTCGTTCTCATGAACAACCTTACGTCCTCGACTGGTTTCGTCCTGCCCGCTCCCGTGCCTCGTCCCGCACCGGCGGTGTGGCCCGCTTATTGTTGCACGGCCATGTGCGTGATGGCTGCCGTTATCACGCTGAATCCGTCGGCGGGCCAGCTCTGGTCAGATTCGGCGTATCCAGCGCTGGCCGCAGTCGATCGCATGATCGCCCCGCTGGGAGTGTCGATCGATCAACATTCCGCTCCCAACGCTCCCATCCATCGCCCCATGATCGCGATCGTCTTCGGCTGTATTCAGCCGGATGAAACGGTTGCAGAGCCGACTCAGGCCGAGAAACTCGCTGAGACGAGTGACATGCCGGAAGTGGGCGAACTCGAGTCCATGACCCACCCGGCGAATTGGCGTCGCCCCCCCGGCGAGACCTCTTATCGGCTCGATACCGAGCAGTTTCGCGATTGACCTCGTCGGCGATGTCGCTCCGCGACTCGCATGTGGGATTGGCTTCCAGCCTGTCAGCTTCCACGCACGACAGGTGGGAAAGCCTATCCCACGGCTCACTCCGCACCGCTCGCCCGCGTGTGCCTCTTGTACGCCTGGTACAACTCTTCCATTTCTGGCAGCGTCGTCGTCTCAAACGTCTTTCCCGCTGCGGCCAACCCGCGCTCGATGGCGCGGAACCGATCCGCGAATTTGCGGTTCGAGCTGCGCAGGGCCTCCTCCGGATTGATGCCCCAGCGGCGGGCAATGTTGGCCACCACGAACAGCACGTCCCCCAGTTCCGACTCGATCCGCTTCTGACGATCAAGGTCAGCGATCTCTTCATCCGGGACGGGAGTCATGTCAACCGAAGCTGCCATCTCCGGCACCTCGCCCAGTTCCTCCCCCAACTCCGCCAACTCCTCCCGCAGCTTGTCAAACAGCATGGCCCGATGCGGGAAGTCGTACCCGACCCGCGCGGCCTTTTTGCTCAGCCGCGCCGCCTTGGCCAGTGCGGGTAGCTCAATCGGAATGCCGTCCAACAGTGAGGCCCGCTGCTTCTCGGCCTGCTTGGCCCGTTCCCAATGCGTCAGGACATCGCTGGCCGTGTGAGCCTGCTCCTCGCCGAAGACATGTGGGTGCCGGTGGATCATCTTGGCCGTGATCCGCTCGATCACCGCGAGGATGTCGAACCGCCCTTCGTCCTTCCCGATCTGGGCATCCAGTACCACCTGCAACAGCAGATCGCCGAGCTCCTCCGTGATCGCCTCGTCATCATGGGAGTCGATCGCCTCCAGCAATTCGTACGTCTCCTCCAGCGTGAACGGCTTGATCGACCCCAGCGTCTGCACCCGATCCCACGGGCAACCCGACGGCGACCGCAGTTGAGCAATCACCTCGCACAACCGCTGAAACGCCGGTCCCAGCAGAGCGGGATCGGGCGGAGTTCCGGGAGGCAGGGGAGCTGACATAGACGAGCCATTTCTGGAGGTGATGCAATGTGGCACGACGCTCCGCGTCGTGATCATCGACGTAGAGCATCAAATCACAATTCCGACGAGTGACTGAAGCCGGAAGCCGTTCGCGTCACGGTAGTGGTTCGCCTCCCCCGAGGCAAACCGCCCGCTCCTGCCAAGTGTGTGCATCAGGAAAGTAGGTGGCGGTAAAAACAAAACGCCACTGCGGCGACAGGGCGATTCGATTCTGACTCTCTTTGCATACGGCTGGCCGAGACTGGACAGGGAGAGAACCAGGAGTGGGTGAGCCGCAGATGAACGCAGATGAACGCAGATCAAGGCGAATGAACACCGATC
>JAYTWO010000342.1:0-12437 GCA_043743415.1 Planctomycetota bacterium | reverse complement strand
AGTGACAGGTGACATGCAGAGCACGCTCAAACAGGAAATGCTCTGGACTCGAAAAATGAAGAGGTGGTCAGCCGCAGATGAACACAGATGAACACAGATGAACACAGATGAACACAGATGAACGCAGATCAGAGAGGAATCAGGGCGATGTCCTCTCGCAGCAGAGCCTCTTCATCTGCGTTCATCTGTGTTCATCTGCGGCCTCCCCTTGAATCATTTCGCGCCGAATGCAATGGCTGCCTACTTTTCTGATGCACACACCCGATCCGCAAATGCCGCTCACTCGCTGGTCGCGACGAACTCCACACGCCACAATTCGGGATTGAAGAACCTCTGATCGCGGACGCCCCCCTTCCATGAAGCGCACGATCCCCCTGCTGATTACGGCACTCGGCGGCATTGTGCTGGTCGTGGCGTTCTTCATTCCCGCGTTCGAATCGTGGGGGGAACAGGCGTCAATCTGGTTCGACATCCTGGCCGCGATCGCCTTCATCCTCGGCGGTGGCAACCTGTTCAAGGTCCACCTCAAGACGATCAGCGACCGCAAAAAAGGGTGGGGGTTCTCGGCGGTCACGCTGGGGGTGTTCCTGCTGATGCTGTTCCTGGGGCTGTTCAAGATCGGCAGCCAGCCGTCCCCCAGCACTGAGTTCCACGGCGAATCGGTCGTGCATTTCCCGCTGGAGTGGATGCCCGAGTTTTCCGTCCCCGGCCAACTCCGAGACTCGCATACGGCGACCGTGTTCCCCGCTCCGATCCAGCGGCAGTTGCGACTGGCGGAGGGGAAGTTGTACTTCCGAGGCTGGGTCGACGGGTCGCAGGGGGACGCACTGGATGGGTTCGACGACCAGTTGGCGTGGCGCTGTTCGTGCGAGAAGCTGAGCGAGGTGGCTCAGCCGCCGGTCGCATTGCGAGGGAAGGTGCGGCATCTGGCGGATCATCAGAAGCTGGCCTTTCGCGGAGTGATGTCGCCCGAGGATGAGCAGGCCCTGGCAGCCCTGTTCCCTCCAAAGCCGGAAGTGACAGCGGCGATTTCTCAATTGGCCACTGCTTCCCGTCATGTGCAGACGATGACGATCTCACCGCCTGTGACGTTTCGTGTGCCGGACTCGCTGACTGGAGTGGTGACTGCCACTCCCACGGGACTTGAAATCACTGGCCCCGTCTCGCCCGACCTGCGCGATCAACTCGCTCGCACGGCCTGCCACTACCCGCTCGCCAAGCCACTCGCTGCACCCGCTCGTTTGGCCCTCCGCCGGGAGTTGGAGTCGCACGGCTCCGCACTCACCGAGCCTCAGCAGAAGGCGTTCGACCGTTATTGCAATAGCCTGTGGCAGATGGACCTGTTCATCCAGGTTCTGGAAGGGACCGGGGCACCGAAACCGGGGAGCAAGTCCAGCTGCGGCTTGTTGGCGGAGCAGGCCGCCGGTGTGTCCGACCTCCAACGCGACCTTCCCGCCACGGGAACCTTAGAGCCGATGACGGAGGAGCAGAAGGGGTTGTTGCTGGCCTTCCAGAACAGCCCGGAGATGACCGCTTCAGCGCTGGTCGAGAGCCTGAAGACTGCAAGCCTGTCAGCCCCCCGCCTGAATGCTGTGGAATCGTTCGTGACGCAACTCCCCACGATCGGCGATCGCAACAAGGCCCTGTGCATCGAGCTGCTGAAGGCCGGTCCGCTGGCCCGCGAGCAGCGGGACTGGTTACTGACGGAGGCTCGGGCGCAGTCTGCGTGGCGGCGGGCGGTGGGTGATCTGTATGTGCAGTCGCACACGGTCCTCTACCCGTGGTCGGGGGACTATGCCGTTGGGGGCACGCCGTTCGACTGGGTGTACTCCTGGGTGCTGCAACCGCTGATGACGACGACGTTCGCCCTCCTCGCATTCTATGTGGCGTCGGCAGCCTTCCGGGCCTTCCGGGCCAAGAACCTGGAGGCCACGCTGCTACTGGGCACCGCGCTCATCATCCTGTTCCGAGCGACGATGTTCGCGGGGTCCGTCCAAGTGCCGTTGCCGGATGGATCGCTGCTGGGGATGGACCGCATCTATGCCTTTGTGATGAGTGTCTTCAACACAGCGGGCAACCGGGCCATCATGATCGGCATCGCTCTAGGGATCGCGTCGACCAGTCTCAAAGTGTTGCTCGGGATCGATCGATCGTATCTGGGGTCGGACGATTGAAGAGCAGAAGTTGTCAGTTGTCAGTTTTCAGTCACGTGAGTAAAGCCCGGGGGTTGCAACCCCTGGGCTTTCCGGTCGATCAACCATCATGCTCCATCTTCTGCAAACTCTGGATCGCCGTTGGATCTTCCTGCTGATGGCAGTGGCGGTGGCGGTGCCGACATTGCTTCAGTGGAAGTTCGCGGAAACACCCGGCCAGTTCTCGCAAGATGTATTCAACGAGATCGAAAAACTCCAGCCCGGCGACAAGGTACTCATGGCCTGGGACTATGACCCCTCGACCGAAGGGGAACTCAGTCCGATGTCGAAATCGTTCGCCAAGCAGTGTGCGGCCAAGAGGGTCAAGCTGTATTTCATCACGCTGCTGCCGCTGGGGCCGCAGATGATCGACAAGACGATCGAGGAGGTGATCCGCCCCGACTACCCCGATCTGGTATACGGTGAGGACTTCGTGAACCTCGGGTTCAAGTCGGGCAACGAAGGGGTCATCAAGGTCATCATCACCAACCTGCGCGGGCTGTACACGACCGATGCGCGGGGCATCAACATCGACCAGATTCCGATGTGCCGCGATGTGAAGAGCGTGCAGGATATGAAGCTGATCGTGAACGTCAGCGGCTCCTACCCCGGCACCAAGGAGTGGGTGCAGTATGCAGTCTCGCCGTATCAGCAGAAGATGAAACTCGTCGGCGGTTGCACGGGGGTCCAGGCTCCGCTGCTGTTCCCCTACATCCCCGAGCAACTCGGCGGGCTATTGGTCGGGATCAAGGGGGCCGCCGAGTATGAACAGTTGGTCGTCGACAAGTATCTGACGACCAATCCGGACGACCCGCGTTTCGGCGATGCCCGCAACCGAATGGGGCCGCAGTCGATTGCCCACTTGGTGATGATCGGCTTGATTCTGCTCGGGAACGTGGTGTTCTTCTGGGAACGGCGAGTCCGGCCATCGAGTTAAGCGACATCAGGAACCGTTGAGCCGCGACGCGAAGGCTTTGCGCAGCGGAGCGTTTCTCGCGCCGTTCCGAATTCGATCCGTCCGCATTCACAGACCGAACTGCCATTCATGTCCACCCTTCGCGCCTACTGTCAGTTGTGTCGTCTCCCCGCCGTATTCACGGCGCTGGCCGACATCATGCTCGGATATCTGCTGACGCGGTCGAGCGTGGAATCTCCGTTCCCGTTGGCACTGTTGCTGGGAGCCTCGGCAGGTTTGTACCTCTCCGGCATGGTCTGGAACGATATCTTCGACCGGGAGCAGGACGCCAAGGAACGCCCGAAACGCCCCATCCCCTCCGGGCGCGTCCCGCTCCAGTCCGCCATCACGTTCGCCAGCGTGCTGACCCTCATCGGGCTGGCGTGCGCCGCAGCTGCGGGGTGGCGGAGCCTGGCCATCGCGGGGATGCTGACGGCGTGTCTCTTTCTGTATGACGGTGTGCTGAAGCAGACTCCACTAGGTCCGTTCTTCATGGGGGCATGCCGGTCGCTGAATGTGATTCTGGGAGCCAGTACCGCCGGGGAGCGGTTCGCCTCGGCGTGGCAGTTTCCCCAGTGGTGGGTGGCGGCGAGCCTGGGCGTCTACATCGTCGGCGTGACGTGGTTTGCCCGGACGGAAGCGGTCGCCTCGAAGCGGTGGATGCTGATCTTGGGCGCGGTGATTCTGAATCTGGGCCTCGTCGGATTGGCCGCCTGGATCAGCGGCGAGACCACCCGGTTCGGGTTCTTCGCCGGGGGCGGGGGCGTTCAAGACCCGCAGATGGTGCTGCTCGTGCTGGGGATGATCGCCCTGACCATCAACCGCAGAATTCTATTTGCCCTCCAATTCCCCGAGCCGGAGACCGTGCAGGCGGGAGTCCGCATGATGCTGCTGTCAGTCATCATGCTCGATGCGACATGCATCTACTTCAAGCTCGGCGACCCCGGCATGAACTACGCCGCCGCGACGGCCTGCCTCGTGATCCCCAGCCTGATCCTGGGGAAGTGGATGTCGATGACGTAGAGGCCAACGCTGCCATTGAATTCACTCCCCACTCCATGTTCCAATGAGGGGACACCGAGTCTCCGGAGATTCCCATGCCAACATCCGAACAGCCGTCCTGCCTCCCACGGAGACACTTCCTGAAAACCTGCGGGTTGGGGTTCGGGGCGTTGGCGATCACCCATTTGCTGACTCGCGAGGCCCAGGCCGCAACGGGTCCGATGGCTCCTCACGAGCCGCACTTTCCGGCGAAGGCCAAGAGCGTCATCTATCTGTTCATGGCCGGCGGGCCGAGCCAGTTGGAGCTGTTCAGCGACAAACCAGAGCTGAAGAAGTTCAGCGGCCAGGCCCCGCCCGAGAGCTTCACGAAGGGCCGGCGGTTCGCGTTCCTCAAGCCCGATGCCAAGCTGCTCGGGTCGAAGCGGACATTTGCCAAGCATGGCCAGTGCGGGATGGAGTTGAGCGATTTACTCCCGCATCATCAGGAGATCGTCGACGAGGTCAGTTGGCTGCGGGCGGTGAAGACGGATGTCTTCAATCACGGCCCGGCCAAGATGTTCATGAACTCCGGGTTCCAGGCTCCAGGCCGCCCCAGCTTCGGCTCGTGGGTCACATATGGGCTGGGGAGTGAGTCGGAGAACCTGCCCGGATTCGTGGTGTTGCAGTCGGGCCCGCGCGGCCCGCGCGGGGGGAACACGCTCTGGTCAAGCGGGTTCATTCCGACCACCTATCAAGGCGTCCCGTTTCGCGGTCAGGGTTCGCCGATCCTGCACCTCGACAGCCCGCCGGGGATCACGACCGACGCCCAGCGGGACTTCATCGGGACACTCAAGCAACTCAACGAGCAGCGAGTGCAAGCGGTTCACGACCCGGAGATTGAAACCCGGATCAACGCCTATGAAACGGCGTTCCGCATGCAGTCGAGTGCCCCGGAGCTGATCTCGCTCGAGGGAGAGACGAAAGAGACGTTCGACCTCTACGGAGCCGAACCGGGCAAGCCGTCATACGCCATGAACTGCCTCCTCGCCCGGCGAATGATCGAACGCGGCGTGCGGTTCGTCCAGCTGTATCACACCGACTGGGACCACCACGGCGGCGAGGGGGCCGACCTCGACAAGACGCTGACGAAGACGACTCAGGAGACCGACCAAGCCTCAGCGGCGTTGATCCTCGACCTGAAGCGGCGCGGTCTCCTCAATGACACGCTGGTGATCTGGGGCGGCGAGTTCGGTCGCACGCCGATGGGCGAAGAACGCGGAACGATCGGACGCGACCACCACGTCGACGCCTTCACGCTTTGGCTAGCAGGCGGCGGGATCAAGGCCGGGCACATCCACGGTAGCACGGATGACATGGGCTTCGGAGCCACCGAGGGCCAGGTCCACGTCCACGACCTGCACGCTACGCTGCTGCACCTGCTGGGGTTCGACCACGAACGTCTAACCTACCGCTTCCAGGGGCGCGACTTCCGGCTGACCGATATTCACGGGAAGCCGGTGCCGGAGATTATGGCGTGACGTGGGGTCTCATCGATTCACCGTTCACTGGGTGGATCGACTTTTAGAGGGTCGCGTGGGACCAGCGACTTTGGAAAAGCAGCCGACACTGTCCAACGAAAACGCCCGGAGCTGAGGAGCTCCGGGCGTTTGAGAATCGTGGGTGGGTGGTCAGTGACCACGCAATGCCAGTCGTTATCAGACGGCCACTGGGGCCTGGTACTTGTCCCCAAGGGCGACCTTGACGGCGGCACAGACCTCGTCGAAGACTTCCGGACTGTGGATCGCCATTTCGCTGAGAACCTTGCGGTTCAGCGTGATGTTGGCGAGTTCCAAGCCGTGGATGAACAGAGAGTACCGCAGACCCCGCATGCGGGTGGCAGCGGTCAAGCGAGTAATCCACAGTTGGCGAAAGTCTCGCTTACGCACCCGGCGGTCGCGGTAGGCGTAGCAGCGATTGCGGCGGACCAATTCCTGGACCGAGCGCCACAGCTTGCTGCGACCTCCCCGCATTCCGCGGGCTTCCTTGAAGATTCGCTTCTTCTTCTTGCGAGTCGCTTTGCCGTAGGAGATACGCATGTTGGACGACCTTCCGTCACTGACCGATGAGCGATGACGCTCGTGAATTGTGAGAGATGTGCCGGATGAGAGGCACCCCGAATGACCTGCGACTTAGCTGGATGGACGCAGGGCCGCAATGATGTAGACGGCGTTGAATCCGGTCCGGACTCCGTCCTGACGCAGGCGACGCTTGCGGTTGCCGCTCTTCTTGCCCATCAAGTGGCCACGATTGGCCTTGCGGTGCTTGACCTTGCCGTTGGCGGTCACTTTGAACCGCTTGGCAAGACCCTTGTGTGTTTTTCCAGGCATCGGCATGGCTGTGTTCCCAGACTGACTCGGCCCCCGGTCCGGGGGGAAGCGAGGTAATGTAATCGAAGTTTCTTCGGGTTTCCACTGAGAGGGAGAGAAATTCGCCGAAGGGTGGTTTAGAGGGAGTCTGCGGCGGAACTCCAGTGGCACTAATGGGTAGCGATGATTGTGGTGCGACGCTCCGCGTCGTGAAAGACGACGCAGAGCGTCGTACTCCAATGGTCACTCCTCCGGAATTGCCTTCAGGCGAGTGGCGGCCTGCCGAAACTCCTGCACCATCTCACGGACCGACATCCAGCGATCGCGGGGGTCTTGCTCCAGCCCCTTCATGATTGTACCGCTCACTTGCTCGTCCAGCTTGGGAGCGTACAGCTTGATGCTTTTCGGGGGAGTGTTGATGTGTTGCATTACACTCTCCATCGAATCCCCCGAGTCCCAGGGCAACTGTTTCGCGAACATCTCAAAACAGGTGACGGCATACGAAAAGATATCGATCCGCTCATCGGTGGCCTGCCGTTTGATGAGTTCGGGAGCCATGTAGTTGGCGGTCCCGGTGCGGTTGCCGGGCCTCTTGTACGGATCGGTATTCGGCACCACGAGGCCGAAATCAATCAGCTTCACCACATCGTCGTTGCTGACGATCACATTCCGCGGGCACAGATCGCGGTGGATGTACTGCGCCCGATGAACCGCTTCCAGAGCCTCACCCAACTGGATGCAGTACCACAGGCACTTCTGCTTCATACGCTGGGACTGGGTCTCGACGAGGTAGCTGAGACTGACTCCATCGACGAATTCCATGACGAGGAACTCTTCGTCGTCGGTCGTGATCCCGCACTCCAGAGTCTTGACGATGTTCGGGTGCCGCAAGCTGAGGGAGATTTCCCCCTCGTGCGGTCGCTTCAGTCCCAGACTCTGGAATCGCTTGTCGAGCCGGGCCAAGCGAGGCTTGTCGAGCACTTTCAGCGCGACCGACTTACTGCCGATCGTATCGGTGGCCCGCCAGACCTTGGACATACTCCCCTGGCCGACCCGCCCATGCAGTTCGAAACGCCGCCTGATATCGACTTTCTCGATCTTGGGCTGGCGTTGGAAGAGCCGTTTCAAAAAGTCCATGGCGGAGTGATTCGCGAAGTAGAGGAAATTCGAAATCCGAAGCTCGAAAGAGTGTTCCGGAAAACCTGTTTAGCCGCGACGCGAAGGCTTTACGCAGCGGATCGCGGTCCCTTACTGCATCGTGCAGTAGTCAATCAGTCTCGCAATCTCCGCTCGCAGATCCTCCCGCGAAACGATCATGTCCACGAATCCGTGCTCCAGCAAGAACTCGCTGGTCTGGAACCCCTCGGGCAGGTTCTGCTTCACGGTGGCCTTCACCACGCGGGGACCGGCAAAACCGATCATCGCCTTCGGCTCCGCGATGATGATGTCCCCCAGGGACGCAAAACTCGCGGCCACGCCGCCCATCGTCGGATTGGTCAAAACCGAGATGAAGAAGCCGCCCGCTTCGTGGTATCGCCCCAGAGCGGCTGACACCTTACCCATCTGCATCAGCGAGAAAATCCCCTCGTGCATGCGAGCCCCGCCACCCGACCCACTCACAATCACCAGGGGCAGGTGGAGCCGCGTGGCCTCTTCCACCGCCCGCGTCAGCTTCTCGCCGACCACAGACCCCATACTCCCCATGATGAACGCCGAATCGGTGAGGGCGAAAACCAGCGGACGGCCTCGCATGTGACCCCGCCCCACCAGGCACGCATCTCGCAGCCCGGTTCGCTTCTGCTCCTCCACCAGCCGCACCTTGTATGACTTCTTATCCGTGAACCCCAGCGGGTCGACCGATGTCATTTCGGCGAACCACTCCTCGAAGCTGTCTTCGTCGAGCAACTGTTGGATGCGGTTCTGTCCAGAGACGTAGAAATGGTGCCCGCACTCGGGACAGAGGCCCAAGTTCTGGTCGACCTGCTTGCCGAAGACCGTGGCATTGCAGCTTTCGCACTTGACCCACAAGCCGTCCGGCACGGGACGCTTGGGTCGCAAGGGAGAAGTGGCAGCTTCGTCGTTCACCGGGGACGCCGTTTGCATCGAGCGGAACTCCTGTCATGGCACCGATCGTGGGAGAAGCTTCCAGCCTGTCGTGCTGATCACGGCTCTGGCAGGCTGGAAGCCTCTCCCACGGGGCAGTCCAGCCTGACCCAACACCCGACCGATCAGTAGCCGATACATAATGGCCGGAATCTGCCCCGAGAGCAACCCCCGCCACATCTGGACGCACGGCGGGGAGTGCGGCTGGATTGTCGGCGATTTCTTCGAAATCGCCGGTCCCCGGACATCCCGCCCGAGAGGGCGAAGCTCCTGCGGAGCCGCGAGCCAGGGGACGCGCGAACTGGCGTGAGCGACTTGGCAGGTGCCTCGCCCTCCCGAGGGAAGCGGACCCCAAAATCAAGCATTGACCGGACACGAGTGCCCTACCTCAGAATTGATCTGTCACGAGAACAAAAGTTCGTCAGTTCCCTGACACAGTGATTGACCGCAGTCCTCCACAGCGCTTGGATGAAGAGGCCCCGGACTTCTGCTGGACCTTCGTGACCATCGTTGCCTTCTGTTCAAAATCCGGATTGGGAACAGAAGGCAACGAAGGTTGGAAGTTCAGATCGAGGCGTCTCTGGCTCATCCGAGGTCCATGAAGCAGCTGACCTGGGAAGATTGGAAGGTCATGACCTTCATGAGCGATGACTTGTGACTTGGGGGACTCGTCCCCCCCTACGATTGCGTTCCTCTGCAGCTCACCCCTCACCCCTCAGCGCAGCGAGACCAGCAACGGACTCTGTGGAGGGATCACGACCAGGCCGCTGTAACTGGGCAGGAATTGATCGAGTGCTGCTTGCAGCTTCTCCACCGTGGCGACCGCAGCGATTCGCTGTTCAGTCTCCTGGGCTGACAACTCTCGCGAGTCGACGGGCAGCAGAGAGACGTGACGCTCGTCGATCAGGATCTTGATCGAGTGCTCCCCAGACAGCCACTGGAGATCGTGCAGCAAGTCCTCCACAGGTCGAGGGGGGGCTGATCTCCACTCCCGATCCGCACAGGCCAGGATCAAGTGCGGCCCGGCGGTGTCGTCGATCTGGATGGCAGACTTCTGATCGGCCCACTGCGCGATCCGCCAGTCGGCATCTGCGATGTGGGCCAGTTCAGAGACTCGCACGGGTTCGGTATAGGCTGTGGCCACAACGAGGCAAGGCATTCGTTGTTTGGAGAGGACTGCGGCACACTGCGTTTCGAAGATCGTCTGTTCTTGGAGTTCGTAGTGCTGGTGAGTTTGGATTTCCAGGATGGCCAAGGGCGCAGCAGTTGGGGCGCTCACCACTCCCCCATAGAAACTGACAAGTCCGGCAAGGACGGCGGCTACGGAGGCACAGCGCCGCAGAACGGACTGCTTCGTGGCAAAGCGTTCCAGCTCGAGGGCGAAAGCCTCTGCTGATTCATAGCGGTCCTGGGGGCAAGTGGCCAATGCTCGACGACAGATGCGCCGCAACCCCCAGGGGGCCTTCCGAATCAGTGACCAGTCGGGTTCCAGAGCCATCCGATCTTCGGATCGGATCGGACGGTCGCAGAGTGCGGAGAACAGAACAGCTCCCAGACCATACACATCCGATGCCTCGGAGATCCGACCGGCATCTCCGGCACACTGTTCGGGGGACATGTACTCCGGAGTCCCCGGCGCGTGCAGCAGCGAACTCCGGGAGCTGCTTCCCTGAAGCTGGGCCATCCCAAAGTCGATCACGCGCGGATTGCCATCCGCATCGACGAGGATGTTTCCCGGCTTGAGATCGAGATGGAGTGCTCCGTACTTGTGAACGGCATCGACGGCCCGCGCCGCCTTGGCGATCACCGCAGCGATGCGAGGAATGGTCGGTTGGAAGCGCCGCATCCAGGCCGAGAACGTGTGCCCGGAGACATACTCCATGACGAGGTAATGCCGGTCCTGATCGATGCCGACATCGAAGACTTGTGCCAGGTAAGGATGCCGAATCGTACTCAAGACTCGGGCTTCGGAGGCCAGTTGGCTGGAGGGGGCATCCGGGAATGCCCCCCGGCGAAACCACTTGATGACCACTTCGGTCTTCAGTCGGGGATGGCAAGCGCGATAGACATCCGCCTGCCCTCCCGATCCGAGTTGAGAGAGGATTGTGTACTCGCCGATCGCTGGGGGGAGTGCCTCGAAGGGCGGGGGCCAGGTCACCTTCGGGGTGGCGTTCCCGACTGCGCGGTGAATCGCCTCCACCTGGCCGCGCAGTGCCGACACGCGCCGCTGGCACGCTGTGCAACTCTCGACATGTCGGGTGATTGCCGGAATGCGGGAATCTCCCATGACCGCGGGCCAGAGGGCGGATTCCTCGGGGCAGAGGAACTCGGGGCCGAGGGCGTCGGGGCTGAGGAATTCGGGGCTGAGGAATTCTGGAGGGAGGGGTTCACACATGGGAGGCTACCTGTTCCCTCTCCATGCAGAGAGTGCGGACGCGGTCCAGCACCCGGCTGGCGTTCACGTAGACCGCATTGGCAGAGAGTCCCAGATCGAGTCCCACCTCTTTGGCGGGCTGGCGCTGGATCACATGCCGCTCGAAGCAGGTCCAGGCCTGCGGGGAACTCCGGCGGCGAGCCAGTTCCAGCGAACCTTGGAGGACGCTGCGCTGCTCGTCCCGAGTCCCCTCGGTATCCGGCGGGGAGGCGACTTGCGACACCGCGTCGTGCGAGGTCCGCACGCGGCCTCGGCGGCGAAACCAGTCGACCGCAGCGGTCTTGACGATCCTTCGCAACAGGTGTCGGAAGCCTCCGCGATCGGGCTGGTACTGGAACTTGGGCATGATGCGGCACAACACCAGCCAGACATTCTGCACGATGTCCTTCTGGTCATGCTCGCACCGTCCGTAGGAGCGGGCGTAGTCGTTCACGAGGGGTGAGTAGAGGGCGGCAAACTCCTTCCATCCGTCGTTGTTATCCGGTGCATGCAGCCGCTGAAACACGGAAGGTCGGGTCAATGACATGAGGGGCGGATCCAAAAGGAAGAGGACAAGTCGGTGGCAGCCATCCCCGAGAAGAGAATGCACTGCCTGGCCACGAGAGGAATGAACATCGAGTCCAGCACGACGCGTCTTACCTCCACATGGAGACGTGGAAGCGCGAGACGTTGCTCAGGATGTACGTGATCGACTCGTGGCCCCTTTCCGTGAATCCGGGGGGAATCCCGCAATTCACTACGTTCCAACGGCATTGGCCCGAAATGCCGATTCTTCTCAACCCGCTCATCAACTGTGCGCTGTCGTCAGACCTTCGCAAGTGTTTTCCCTCGCAACGCGGAGTATGTCGACCGCTACTGTCCAGTCAGTCAATTCACGGGGACTGTATCGGCAGGCGTGTATTTTTGCCGACTTGAACATACGATCACACGCGGCGGTTTCCCCCTCACAATCTGGAGTGATTCCAATGGCTCTTCCCGTTCTGACAGCGGATGAGATTGAAGCTGAACTGAGCGGGCTTCCCGGCTGGGAGATTCGCGAGGGCTGGTTGCGTCGTGCTTACGGGACACCGGGCTGGTCGCATACGATGCTGCTGGCCAATCAGATCGCCTTCCTCGCGGAGGCGGCCTTTCACCACCCCGATCTGGAACTGGGTTATGCCCGCGTCGTGGTCAAGCTGCAAACGCACAGCGTGCGCGGCCTGACCGCGATGGACTTCGCACTGGCCCGGCGAATCGAGGAGCAGGTGACCTGGCTGCCGGATGAAGCCTCGCCGTTGGAGGGGTATCCGAAGAAGTGGATGCACTGACGAGAGACGAGAGACGAGAGACGAGAGACGAGAGACGAGAGACGAGAGACGAGAGACGAGAGACGAGAGACGAGAGACGAGAGACGAGAGACGAGAGAC
>JAYTWO010000341.1:0-3264 GCA_043743415.1 Planctomycetota bacterium | reverse complement strand
ACGAGACGAAATACTTCCTGTCCAACCGCGTCCCCGGATGCGACGACTGGTCGTTGCGATCGATCCTGCGCGTGGCCTTCGGACGCTGGCCGATCGAAGACTGCTTCCGCGAAACCAAAGAAGAACTCGGCCTGGACCACTTCGAATGCCGCAGCTGGCACTGCATCCATCGCCATCTGTTCGTCACCATTCTCAGCCAGTTGTTCTGTGCCCGAGTTCGCCAACAACTCTCGCCCAACGACGATGTCCTCAGCGGCGAGCTGCTCACCACCGAACAAGTCCGCCGCGCCGCCAGCGTCGTCGTCGCATCCATGACCCTCCCGCCACGCACCCGCGAACAGCTCTACGAGGCAGAATCCCACCGCCAAAACTACCACGCCGGCCGCAACGCCCAAGCCAGCCAATCACACCGAAACACCCGCCGCCAACAACTCGCCGATCTCGGCATCGACCCCGATAAAATCAAATCGTCCCCAGCAAAAATACGACATAACCCCCCGAACCTGGCGCTGTCCAGCTAAAGCATGGACTACAACCCGATTCGGCACCCGTCACCCGCACGCTCGTCCTCATTCCTGGCGCGGAGTGTCGTGCCCAATCAGTCGTCACTGCGATCCTCTTCCTCGGACGGATACGGCAATGTCTGGCCTTCCATGGCGGCCAGCGCATTGTGCGCCGCACGTTGCTCAGCGGCCTTCTTGCTCGGTCCCCAGGCACCGGGATAGGCTTGGCCATTGATGACGGCGGAGATCTGGAAACACTTTGAGTGATCCGGTCCCCTCTCATCCAGCACCGCATATACCGGCGTCTGCCCGTAGTTCTTTTGCGATAAGTGTTGCAGCAGGCTCTTGAAGTTGACTCCCGTCTCCGACATGGCCGCTGAGTCGATCTTGTCTGCCAGTTTGCAGCGGATCACGGTCCGGGCGGCCTCATATCCCCCGTCGAGGTAGATCCCTCCAAAGAGAGCTTCCAACAGCGCCGACATGATCGACCCCGGTGTCCGCGCGGTCGATGAGACCCCGCGACCCACGACCAGAAATCGCTCCAAATCTAGTTCTCTCGCAATCAACGCGCACGTCATGCGGCTGACCACGATTGACTTGATGCGGGTCAACTCACCCTCGTCCGAGGTCGGGAACTGCTCAAACAGCAGTTCGCACACGACCGCCCCCATGATCGAATCGCCCAGAAACTCCAGACGTTCGTTCGACTCCAACCGGGTCTTGGACGCCGACGCATGCGTCAAGCACCAGCGCAGCAGCGCCTTATCACGGAACTCGTAGCCGAGCGCCGCTTCACAAGCTGCGAGATCCTCCCGAATACAGGGGGCGATATCATCGGAATTCGTGATCGAGGGAACAGCTCCCACACCGGATCCTATCGTTCGGCAAGCACACACGGGTCAACGGGGCACGCACCCATCATAGTCGCTTCGGAAAATCCTGCGAGGGGAGGGTTCACAAACCCGACGCGTGAGCGAGGGCGGACGCTCTGTAATGTTCTCACTGATGATTTGCATTTCACCCGATCCCCAGTCGCAGCATCACGCGATCGGCGGTTTGGCCATGTTCGATGACTTGGCTGAAGGCCCATTCCAGGGTGGTACACAGGTTTTCTCGCAGCAGCTCGCGGCAGCTCGCGGCAGGCTTCGCCGATCGTTGTCAGTCGTTGGAGGGCCATTCCTGGGCGCGGTTCTGCCGCAGTTCGCACATCAGGAGCGTGTACGCCAAGAAGACCAGGTCCATGTGTCGTGTCTGACCCTGGCTGCTTCTCAGCTGGCACTGGCCCAGGCCGAGTTGTGGCTTGCCGTCTCGATGGAAGGTCTCCGTGCCTGTCCAGCGCTTGCGATACGCGAGGAGGATGCGGGTGGTTTCCCAGGTGGTGCGGTTGGTCACGAGGATTTTCTTTGGAGCGGTGTCGCGGCGTTGGTCCCAGATAATTATTATTCGCACCTTGTGGTCGACACCGGGAATGTGCGCCGTGGTGGTGCAGGTCCATTGCCGCTTGTCGCCATGGCGGAGTTCCTGTTTATATTCGGAGGGGACTGTGGATTCTAGTTCTTCCGACTTAATGATTCGACCCTTCGACTCCAGCTTGCGATTAAGGGAAACAAAGGGGGAAACAAAGGTGTCAGGAACCAATATCGGGCACGCCCACACGACGCAAGCTGCGATTATTGCGAGAACGGTTCCTGACACCTTTGATTTGTCTGCTCCTTTGATTTATCTGTTATAACAGGTCGATGCGCCGCTCGTTGAGGGCTTAGACATCCCAGTCGACCTCGGTGATGAAGCGGTTGAGGCAGGACTGGTCGGAGTTGTCGGCGAACTCGCGATGGATGCCGAGGACCGTCTTGCGCTCGGCGATTATGAGTCCCGTCATGTACTCCCCGAAATGCCGCCGCTGCGGCTCCGAGGCGAACAGGTCGCCAGACTGCTCCAACGCCCGCTTCACGATGGTGGGGTACTCGACAATCCCTACCCTAGCATGGCTGCGCCCTTCCTGGGTCGTTTGCGCCAATCACATCACAATCCCCTTGTGACCATTTTCGCAGAACTGCGGGGTGAAATGCAAAACTTTAGATATAGAACATGGCCAAACCGTCGATCGCGTGATGCTGCGACTGGGGATCGGGTGAAATGCAAAACTTCAGTGAGAGCATAGACTTCGGCGGGGTGGCGCGGATGACACCGCTGAAGTGTGCCACGGGCGGGCGCTGGGGGGCCGCCAGTGCTGTCGACGCATGAGAATCAATGACGGGTCCAGTAGATTGTCACCAGCGTGGTGACGGTCATGGCGGCCAGGGTATACGCGAACATCAGCGACAGCATCGTGCAGATCGCCTGCCCGGCTTCGGTGTCGTCAGCCGTGAACTGCGCAACATCGGCAGCCTGGAACACGTCTTCAGAGGCGATCGGGGCGGCGTGGCTGTCCATAGGGCGGTCGTCGGCAAGAGGTTGGAGTTGGGCCAAGTCGTTGAATTCTGGCACGTCGTTCCGGGGCTGTCGAGGGAAGACCGCTGGAACGGGGGATTCGGTGACAATTCCCGCCGCTGAGAGGCAGCAGGCATGTCGCCGCCAGAAACCCAGCGAGCGGGCGGCCGGTAAGTCCCCGTGTTAGGGTGACACGAGTGAACACAAATGGTTCGGGAAGGCCTGGAACGTCGAACAGCGCGTTGGACTGACCGGCCTGTTGTTTTTCTGGCGGGGTTGTTGATCGTTTGTAGTTTTCCCCCAACCCCGGCGCGTGAGGGGGCCGGGGGGG
>JAYTWO010000340.1:0-4138 GCA_043743415.1 Planctomycetota bacterium | reverse complement strand
GAGTTGCTCCGGGGCCCCCGAGGTGCTGTGGCGGACGACCATCTGATGGATGCCCATGGCCTGGATATTGAGGGCGGTGTCGATGAACGTCTCGCCCTTAGAGAGGCTGCTGCTGGACGCGGTGAAGTCGACCGTGTCGGCGCTGAGGCGTTTGGCGGCGAGGCTGAAGCTGGTCTTGGTGCGGGTGGAGGGCTCGAAGAACAGGTTGGCGACGGCGGTCCCGCGCAGGTCGTCAAACTTGGTCTGGCCCGCGTCCCAGAGGGTTTTATACCGCTCCGCCTCATCCAGAATCGTCGTCAATTCCCAGGCGGAGAGTGCTTGCAGGCCGAGTAAATGCTTCCGCGTCCAGGGGATGGAAGAGGCGGAGGTCGGCGGGAGTTCGGGCATCGGTGGAGTAAGCGGGAGGAGTAATACCGCGTGGCGTCTGACACACTCTGCACACGGACTGTACCTCGCAGGAAACCGAGATTCAACCGCCTCGCCGCAGGCGATGTTTCTCTTCGACTCGCACACCGGATGCGGGAGACCCCGTCGCAGAATTCGTGAGAATTCTGTCCGCTGATCAGTGGCATTGAGGACGGCAGAATTCTTACGAATTCTGCCACGGGCGGGGGCATTGTGTCGCGAGACCTCAGTTCAGCACATCGCTCAACACATGCCCATGCACATCGGTCAGGCGGCGTTCGATGCCGTTGTGGTAGTAGCTCAGGCGTTCGTGGTTCAGGCCCAGCAGGTGCAGCAGCGTGGCGTGCAGGTCGTAGATCGAGGTCACATTCTCGATGGCCTTCGCCCCGAATTCATCGGTCGAGCCGTAGCTGTGGCCGCCTTTGATCCCAGCTCCGGCGAGCCAGACGGTAAAGCCTTTGGG
This sequence comes from Planctomycetota bacterium, assembly GCA_043743415.1. Lineage (GTDB taxonomy): Bacteria > Planctomycetota > Planctomycetia > Planctomycetales > Planctomycetaceae > TH-plancto1. Next base: position 3,270 of record JAYTWO010000340.1, on the reverse strand, counting down.
GTTGTGGTCGCGGCCGCTGGCTCCTTTTTGGAAGGTGGGCATGCGGCCGAATTCGGTCACGAAGGCGACGACCGTTTCTTCCAAGAGCCCGCGCTGCTTGAGGTCGCGAATCAGCGCTGCTGCGGGTTTGTCGAGGATGGGGGCGTGGATGCTGTACTGGGTTTGGAGGGTCTTGTGGCCGTCCCAGTTGCCGACCCCTTCGCCCATGGCATAGGCCCCGTTGAAGAGCTGGACGAAGCGGACGCCACGCTCAATGAGTCGGCGAGCGAGGAGGCAGTTGCGAGCGAAACCGGCCTGGGTCTTGTCGCTGGCATCGGTGCCGTAGGCGGCATGGGTGGCTGGGGTTTCATCCGCGAAGTCGATGATGCGCGGGGCCGACAACTGCATGCGGGCGGCCATCTCGTAGCTGGCAATGCGAGCGGCGAGTTGACGGTCACCGGGGTGGGCATCCTGTTGCTTGTCGTTGAGAAGGCGGACGAGATCGCGGGTGGCGGTGTCGGTTTCGGGGGAGATCGAGTCGGGGCGTTTGAGGTGCGGGATAGGGCGTTCCGCGCTGAAGGCTGTGCCTTGAAAAGTGGCGGGGAGGAAGGCGGAGTTCCAGTGGTTGGAGCCGACCTGGGGAACGCCGCGCGGGTCGGGGATGGCGACGAAGGCCGGGAGGTCGCGGCACTCGCTGCCGAGGGCGTAGTTGACCCACGCTCCAATACCGGGGAACCCGTCCAGCGTGAACCCGGTACTCATCTGGTTCTCTGCCGGGCCGTGCGTGTTGGACTTGGCGGTCATCGAGTGGATGAAGCAGATGTCATCGGCAAGGTCGGCCAGATTCGGCAACAGGTCGCTGATCATCTTGCCGCACTCGCCGCGCGGGCGGAATGCCCAGGGACTCTTGATGAGGTTGCCGTTCTCTCCCTGAAACGTAATCAGCTTGTCGGTGCCGGGGAGCGGGGTGTCGTGCCGCTTGATGAGTTCCGGCTTGTAGTCCCAGGTATCGATGTGGCTGAGGGCACCCGTGCAGAAGATCATCACGATGTTCTTCGCCTTCGGGGCGAAATGGGGGACTCGCGGGGAGAGTGGGTGGGCGGGATCGATGTCCGGGCGGATGGGGACGTGGTCAGCTGCGGTGAGTCGCCCTGGCTGAAGCAGATGCGAGAGGGCGATCCCGGCCAGACCGGTGCCGAAGTGGGAGAGCAGAGTGCGGCGATCCAGGAGGGGGTTCATCAGGGTGACTCTGAGTTGGCGGGCCAAGCTTTCGGCACCTGCTTCGCGGCGTCGTTGAGCGGGAGTGTCGAATCGCATGTGGGACGTGAGCCCAGATCGTCAATCCACCCGGAGGTTGAGCTGGAGACCATGCCGCAACGGGAGAAGATCACCACGAGGTGGATCGCGGGGCCACCGGTCCACTCACGGATGCCGGTCGCATCCGGCTCCACGCCTCAGCACCTATCCCCTGTCAGACTTGTCTGCCCGTGGGATAGGCTTCCAGCCTGTCATCTTCAGCCAAAAGACAGGCTGGAAGCCTATTCCACGGTCAACTTTCTCTGACCGCTCGCCTTACGGCTGGGCGGCGTCCGTGACCAGTTCCGACTCGGCGTCATCCCCGACGGCATTCAGGGCCATCGTCTCGATGATTTCCATCGAGGCCGCAAACGTCGTGCGGGCGGCTGTCGATTGTTTGGTTTCGGTGTTGATCTTGGCGGTCCACTTGGCCAGTCCGAACGGCGATTCGTCAGCGCGGTACATGTCAGCTTCGGTGGTGGTGCGCAGCGTGGGGGTCTCGGTGGTCACGGTTCCCTTTTGGAGTTTCCCGTTCAGATCCTTGAACGGAGTTTGCACCACTTCCTCGGCGTCCGTCGATTCGAGGGTGCGGAAGTGGCGCAGGTACGACACCATCGGGTACAGGTCGAACACGCTGCCTTCGACCGGGGCAGCTGGCTCGTCGCCGATCTTGCGAAAGCCCTTCACGATCGGAATGAACGAGACGAACATCTCGCGGTTCCCGCTGAGTGGTTCGGTGACGGTCCCGCGAATCTCGCTCTCGGGGACCAGCAGCTTGTAGATGCGGTTCCCGCCCGGACCGGCGTCGACGATGCCTTCGTTGACGTGGCCAGTCAGCAGCTTGATCTCAATCCAGCGGCAGGGGACGGTCTTCCCCTTGTAGTCGGCGTCCTCTTTGCTAAGCGACTTGATCGTCAGGTGCCGAACCCATTCCAGCACCAGATCCCCTTCAGCGGACTCCGGTCGGCGGACTGTCTGCTTGTACGTGCCCTCATAGCGACACCACGTCTTGTCCCCTTCCGGCAGCTTCCACAGGATACCCTGCGCCGAGGCCGACGAACCGAAGAGAACCAGTGCCAGAACCATTGAACCAACGAGGCGCATCTCGCACTCCTGACAGGCACACCACAGACTCAACACACGCCGAACCACAGCCCGGAAAGTCCCCGGCTGCGTTCGATCGAATAAGTCTGACACACGATTCCAGATGCCGCAAGTGGGGTTGTCAAGGTCGGTTCCGGAGAGTCGACCGGCCTCTCGCAGGATAGCGATCCGCGAAAGATGACGGGCTGGGATGACTCTGGCACCAAAGTGGATGGTCCGGTGTCTGGGGGGATGTCTGCCGTGGACGTGGCCTCACATGGGTTCGTCGATCACCCCCAACAAAAAACGGCCTCGTGCGTTGCCACACGAGGCCGTTTTGCTCATTCCTGAGAAGTCGAGCCGGGATTAACGGCAGTTGTTGCAGGGAGCAGTGGGAGCTGCACAGCAGTTGGGCACAGCGACCTGGACCGTGACGGTCTTCGGCACCATGCGACACACCTGAACGGTGATTTCCTTCTGCACACAAACCGGGACGCACACGGTGTACGTCTGGGTCTTTTCTTCGGCAACACAGTCATAGACGGTCACCGAGTAGGCTTCTTCGCGGGTCTTCGGAACGCAAACCGTGAAGTTCACAGTCCGGGTCTTTGCGACTGGAACCTGCTTGCAGACGGTGTACTTCCGCTCGCGTTGTTCCTGACGGCAGCCAGCCACCTGGTAGGTGTACTCCTGCTGTTCTGGAACCTGCTTGCAGACCTGAACTGTCCGGGTCCGCTGTTCCTGACGGCAGCCATTCACCTGGTAGGTGTACTCCTGCTGTTCAGCCACTTGTCGGCACACCTGGACAGTGCGGGTCCGCTGTTCCTGACGGCAGCCAGCCACCTGGTAGGTGTACTCTTGCTGAGCAGGAACCTGCTTGCAGACCTGAATCGTGCGGGTCCGCTGTTCTGG
>JAYTWO010000339.1:0-17403 GCA_043743415.1 Planctomycetota bacterium | reverse complement strand
ACATCGGCGTGCGGATGCTGATGGTCTCTGCCGCCTGGCAGTTGTTTGATGCCGTCGCGACATCGCTCGCTGAAGCGCTCCGAGCTGCGGGCGACACGACGTTCCCGATGCTGGCCCGCTTGGCGATCGCGTGGCTGGTCTTCGTACCGGGGTCGTTGATCAGCGTTCGCGTGTACAAGTGGAGCGATGCGGCCGCGACGAGTTGGATCGTGGCGTATCTGGCGCTACTGGCGGCGGCGCTGCTGTGGCGTTTCCGCACCGGAGCCTGGCGGCATGTGCAGTTGTTGGAGTCAGTGCCCCATTGAACAGTCGATCAATCCAACACGACTGTTTTCTGCCGGTAATCGATCAGCAACGCTCGTTGTTCCAGAAGCCCCGTTCCCAGCCATGGAAATCGGCCTTCATTCGTGATGACCTGCAGCGGCAGTCGCTCGCCAAACCAATCGACATCACACTCGATACCGATCCTCAGCCGAGTGCCGAACTCCCGAATCCCGTTCGGGGACTTCTTGACCAAATCAGCGGTCAATCGAGCGACACGGCCAGCACCTCTTCGGCGGCGGCTTCGACTTCAATACTCGTCAATTCGCTCATCCCATCGGCATACCCGACCAGCAGCGACAGATCGCACATCTGGTTCATCCGACGCGGCACGCCTTGCGAGATCTCCCAGAAGGCTTGATAGGCATCGCTCCGAAACATCGACTCCGACCCGCCCGCAATCCGCAGCCGGTACTCGATGTACCCTCCCGTTTCTTCCTCAGTCAGCGGATCCACCGCCATTCGGACGGCCACGCGCTGGTCCAACCCCGGGACTCGCTCCACTCGTGTGAGCAGTTCTGGACGCCCGACCAGGACCAAGGAGAGCGCGTTCCCCGCGTGCTGTTGCACGCTCATTAGCAGTTGCAGAGTTTCGAAGTGTTGCGGTTGCAGCAGGTGGGCATCGTCGAGAACGATCACGCGGCGTTGCCCCTCGCGGGCTAGTGCTTCCAGACGGATTTCGAGGCTGCTCAGCGTCTGGTCCTGGCTGCTGCGCTGCACTCCGGGACCGGGACTGGCTCCGAGCCTCATGGCCAGATAGCTGAGCATGTCCGCCGGAGAAAGTTGAGGGAATACGAGACGCAGGAAGGGGCGTAGCGGACCGTCCAGTTCTTGTTCCAACACATGTGTCAGGTAGGTCTTTCCGACCCCGTGATCCCCGACCAAGACGGCGATCCCCTTGCGATGCTCCAGGGTAAACCGCAGTTTGAGCAGCGCCCCCTGATGCGAGCGGGAGGGGTAATAGAACTCCGCATCGAAATCGCTTTCGAAGGCGGGACGGTCGAGATGCCAGTATCGCTCGTACATCGTCCGTCCATCTGCTTTGTGAAAACCTGAGCCTCGGCACGTCTGAGAGATCAGTCGTCCTGAAGGATGCCCAATAACCAGACCGGAGCGTTTGCGGAGGTGTGCCGCTCAGTCGCGTCTGAGACCTGTTCCACTCGCCGGAGAGTCTCGGAATCGGGTTCGTCTACGACGGCCACGGCATGCGTCAGGCGTGCATCAATATAACTCTCGCGGCCTGCGACGCGGGTGGTCGTGGCCGGTGAGTCTACCTCGTCGGCCTGCACCTGTTCGATCTCGGATGCCCAGTCTGGATTCGACGCGAGATCGATGACCTCGGCGGTCGGAGAGGAGTCCCCGATTTCCGCCACGCGGTATTCCTGATGCCCCGCGCACACGTAAATCGTAGTCGTAATGAGCAGCACCGCAGCCAAGGCCGCACGCATCGGGCTGTGCCGAATCGTGGTCGCGATTTCGTGAATGAAGTGGTAGGCCATCCTTGCCTCCCGAGGAATCGTCCCTGCGCAATGGAGAACTCTGGGGGCGAGACACCCCTGCTTCCAGTATCGGTCGAATGGCTCCTGTCGGTTGAGGGCAATCTGAGGATTCTCAGGGCCAGCCGACGAAGCTGTGTGTGCCTGCGAAAAGTAGTGTCCCTCGGGAGGGCCCCAATGAACGGTCCCGGAATAAGATGCGGATTTGCAGAACGTAAGACGGACTTCCAGTCCGTCTTTTACAGGACGGACTAGAAGTCCGTCCTACGGCGAAAATCGGAACTTATTTCGGGACTGATCTAAACGGGGGCGTGACCACGGCAGCGACGGCGACACTCATTCGTTCCGGTAGCGCGCGTGGCAGTCGATGCAAGTTTGCAGAACCTGCTTGGAGGCCGCCTGGATCGCGTCGAGGTCGTGCTTCTCGGCGGCCCGGTGCAGCTCCTCGGTCGCGTCGATGGCGGTCTGCATGAGAGTTTTGAACTTCTCGTCGGTCGAGGGGGATGTACGAGGCAGTTCGCGAAACTCCTCGGCCAACAGCAGAGCCTCGCGCGAGAACTCCTTTGCGTCGACCATCTGGTTCGCTTTGACCTGCTGCTCGATCCCGGTCCAGTGATGATCGATGCGGACCATCGCCCCCGTAATTGGCTTGACCTCGGCGGCCTCGACGAGCGGACCAGCGTGTACAGTCGGCGGTTCGAACTTTCGGACTGCATCCCACAGGCCGGTGTAATCGGCCCGTGTGCCAGCGGCCTTCAGAACCGCCAACGCCTCTGCCTCCGACAACTTCCCCATTGCCATCCCGCAGTAGGCCGCAGCTGCGGGGCCGCGATGTTGGCCGTGGTGGCAGTGGAAGAAGACGGGGCCACCGGCGGTCTTGACGGCCTCGACGAGGTCGGCGCGTTGTTGCGGTTTGATCTGGCCATAGCTGATCGGGACATGCACATAACGGAGGCCGTGCTGGTGGGCGGCTTCCACGTCAGGTGTGGCTCCGTCGACGCTGAGGATGACCTTCACCCCGCGTCGGGCGAGTTCCTCGAAGGCTGCCGCTCCCTCGGGTTGACTGCCGGTGAGGAGTCCGGGGGCGACATGACGGAGGTTTTCGATGCCGGTGATTGGTGGTGGTGCGGCAGGCTGGTCCTGAGCAGCCAACCAGGCTCCCCAGACCAGTAGGCACATCAGAACGGCAATACAGCATCTACGAGGCACGAAGCCAGCGGGTGTCATCGTTCACCTTGATCGCTTGGGGATTCAGTCGGTGTTCTACTTACGTCTCGACTCCCCGGAACACGGGCGCAAACAGACGAGTTCGGTGAGGTGCCCACGTTCTGGCGAACGTAGCGACCTTCGCCAGAAGGTGGGCGCGGGCTTTCGGCGCTCTCGATCAGGGGGGGGCTGTTTCTTTCCTTCGGACGACTGTTCCGGCTCCCCACGTTCTGGCGAACGTAGCGACCCCTCAGTGATGACCGTGGTCCTCATGCCCGTGGTCGTCCGCAACCTCTTCGTCATTCGCGAAACAAACCAACCCGTCAAACATCCCGGAGAGCTGGGCCGAACCGGCTGCGAACATGATGACGACCAGCCCGACGACATAGACCAGCTTGCCGGTGAAGTTGGAGACGGAGAGTCGCACTCCGAGCATCTCGAAGTAATGGTGCCCATCAATCGGCGGGGCCACACAGCCCCAGACCAGCACAGCCACGAGGACGATCATCGCGATGCCGAGAAACGCCCCGGAGCGAATCACGGCTAAGAGCTTCTCCCAGTTCACTGCCAAGGCCCAGAAGACCGCCCAGGCGATCAGCGGCAGCCAAGGCAACACGATCCCGCCCGCCGCCACGAGGACTTCGAGCAGAGCAGACAGCAGATTCAGCAGAGCTTGCAGCAAGGGCATGGCACGACATCAGTGGGGGGGTGCAAAACCGGTCCGCCACTGGGGCTGACCTGGGAATCCAGTCCGCAGGATAACAACCGTCCGGGGAGGGATTCCATCCTCCGGACGAGATCGTCCGAGGATTCTCAGGGGCGACCTGCGGTCGATTTCAGCAGGTTGACGATTTCGAAGTAGCTGCGCTGGCCAGTTTCGTCCTCTCGGATGACGCCGTCCTGGATCACCATCAGCCGGGGAATGCCGCTGACTTGAAAGTGGTCGGAGAGAAATGGACGCTCATCAATATCGACCTCGACCACTTTCAGTCGGCTGCCGTAGGCCTTTTCGATCTCATGGATCGCGGGCTTCATGGCCTGACACGGGGGGCACCACGTCGCGGTGAAGTCGACCAGAACGGGGACTTTGCTCTGCACGACGTTCTCATAGAACCACTTGTCGTTCGGCATCCCGGCGGGCAACACAGCCCCCGCTGGGATCGGATCGGGCGGAACCGCGGGGGGCGGGGCGTCCTGGCAGCCCGCGAGGAGCAGGAGGAACAGAATCAGGCAGAGTCGGGGGAGCATGGGAGGGGGGATCGTTGAGGGTTGAGGTTGAGGTTGAGCGACCGGAGAGGGAGAGAGTCAGGCATGCGGGTCGAAATCACCTTCCCGCCACTGGGGCTTGTCCCCGAGGTTCCCGCGCCTGTGCGCTACGGTAGTACACAGGCGCGGGAACCACCCCGACAAGCGGGGTGACGGGGCAGTTGATTGACGCCGCATGCCTTAACCTCATTCCCTCAACGTTCAACGTTCTTCACGTCTTCACGTCTTCACGTCTTCACGCTGCCCGTGAGCCAACCGGCGAGGGTGCCGCCGAAGAGGATGGGGGTCCAGGCGGCCATCTCGGGCTTGACGAGTGAGGCCTGGCCGAGGAAGTCCATGCCCTGACCGATGCCCAGGACCAGCGCTAATACCAGTGTACAGGTCGCGATGTTGGTCACAAGGTTGTCTTTCTCTTTCCGCAAGATCAGTGGAATCACCAGAAACACGCTGATCAGCGACACCAGTGGGCGAGTGAACCGACCGTGCAGGTGCATCACCTGTGCCCGCGTCGAACTGGCGTGGGCGGAGGGGTGCTGAATGCGGTGGACCAGATCGCGCGTCGAAAGATACCGAAACCCGGTGTTGCGGTTCTGCAGCTCGTTGAACGTCAGACCGATGGCCAGGAAAATATCCTTGCCGTTCTTTTGCGGGATCACCAGTCGGCGGCCAGCGCGGGTCAGCTTCTCCGCATCAAACGGGGGTGAAACATTCTTCAGCAGCCAACCGGCTGGGATGCGTCCCTGGGCGGGGATGTAGCTGGCGGTATCGCCGTGCAGCTCCGGTTCATACTCCTCGACGATGGTCGGAGTCGGCAGCACGAATGAGGGCTGGATGATCTGGCGTTTGGCAGGCATCAGTTCCTGCCCCGAGACAAAGATCCAGGTCTTCGTGTCATACTGCGGGGCAAATGTCTGGGCATCAGCGGCGGTCGTCCCGTGCGTGCCTTGAAGATGCTGAGCCACGTTGGGGATGACGAACTCCTGGTTCGCGAAGAGCAACACCGCCACTGCGAAGACCCCGAACACCAACGGGAACGAGATGCGGTAGGTCGGCACTCCCGTGGACAGCACCGGGTAAAACTCGTTGTGCTTGAGCAGCATCGCCAGCACCACCAGTACCGAAATCACCGACAGCGACGGCCCGACCAGGTCGAAGATCAGACTGCTCTGATACAGGTAATGCGTTCCCATGCGCAGCAGCAGCGACAGCGTCCCCTCGTCCTTCAGTTGGAAGGCATCGAGATTCATGAACCCATCCACGACCGCAAATAGCCCCATCGTCGCAGTGAAGAACACCGCGAAGACGTAGGCGTAGCGCCAGAACATGTAGCGGTCGAAGGTGGTCCACATGGGGGCGAGGGGAGGAAGAGAGAGGGGGGATTGTGGTACGACGCTCCGCGTCGTATGTGACGACGCGGAGCGTCGTCCCACATTGCGATGGCCTTGACGATCTCTCCACGAGAGAGATGATTCGCGGGGATTACACGGGGAGCGTGCCTCGTGGGTCAAGGTCAGTCGGTGGGAAGCGGTCAGTGGTCAACTGTTAGCGGTCAGCCAGCCAGAGGCCCGTCAGGCCACGCCGTGAAGGATATCCGCAAAGCGTTTCCCAAGGTTCTGCCCCCTCTTCTCCCCTCCTCTACCCTCAACGTCCCTCTATGGTCTACCTCAGCCGCATCTACACCAAAACCGGTGACACTGGCCAAACTTCCCTGGGAGACGGCAGCCGTGTGCCCAAGACCGATCTCCGCATTGCCGCGTTCGGCGGAGTCGACGAACTCAATTCGGTCATCGGACTGGGCATTGCAGCCGGGATGCCGGAAGAACTGGCCATTCCGCTGCGGCGGATTCAGAACGACCTGTTTGACCTGGGAGCTGATCTGTGTGTCCCGGTCAGCGGCACGCCGCCGGATTATCCTGAGTTGCGGATGACCGAGGCCCAGGTAACTCGCCTGGAACAGTACATCGATGGTTTTAATGATCGCCTGACCCCTCTCGACAGCTTTATCCTCCCCGGCGGGAGCCTGGCTGCGGGGCATCTGCATCAGGCCCGCACGGTGTGCCGCCGCGTGGAGATTGGGGTTATCGAGTTCACTCAGACGGTCGATGGGGCGCATGCCCAGTGCGTGATCTACCTGAACCGGCTGTCGGATCTGCTGTTCGTGATGGCCCGGATTGCCAACGAGGAAGGCCGGGCCGATGTGAAATGGGTTCCGGGAGCCAATCGCGAGGGGTGATCCCCGGGTCTTCCGTCGTCAGATGCTGCATAGTCGGAGGATTCGTTTCGGGCGGGGTCTGTTCGGGGTCGATCGCGACTTTCTCCGATCCGCGACTGCAAGATCGGTGTTATCCCCCAGTGAGGCGACAAATTCATCACCCTGTTTGTGGTGCAAACGCACTATCTCGAAAAACCGGAGGTATGTTTGGCGGGTTCGCCAAGACTGGGGGAGAGAGACCATGAACGACGTTCTGGATTCCGTGATGCGCGACGTGGCAGGGCGTTGGTCGCACGCCACGCCGAACGACTTCGGGGCCTTGGCCATTGCGATCGTGGTTTCGGCGTGGTTCTTCACCCGTTTTTAGGGGGATCGCTAAGGCGAGCGGCCAGACTTCGCGTCCCAAGAGACTTCCGAAGCCTCGGAAGACTTCGGAAGACTGGCGGGTCGGATTCCACGGGCCGCTCGACTCACCGGAGTGACTTCTTGGGTATCGCAGCGGCGGGCGAGCCCTGCATCGAGGCGTTGGCAGCCCGGATGAGTTTCAGGAATTCCAGAGTCGTGTCGATTTCTTCGCGTCCCGAGGGCAGGACGAACTGGAAGGCGCTCGGCGGCACGGGTTGATCGAGCTTCACGTTCCGAAACTCCAGGCTCATCAGCGCCCGCTCACCCGTTCGCTTTCCCGAGTCGTCCTGATCATTTTTGAAGTAGACGATCTTGACGGGCAGCAGTGTGTCAGCTTTCAAGAACACCTGCACCGTGTCGGGAAAGAACGGAACCAGACTAGCCATGACCCTCTCGGAGTCAGCACCGATCCCGGTTCGATACTTATCGAGCACCACCGGATCCCAGGCCCCGTGAAAGACGCGGCACGGCTGCCCCTCGAACTCCTCCTCGGTGACCCGCTTCCCGATCATACAGCGGTCGATGGAAGCGAGAATGGCAGGCAAACCCCCGATCCCGATCTCGGCCCCCAGACTGGCCACCGGCAGATTCGCGGAGTTCTCCGTCGCCGCCAGAATCTTTTGGACATCCCGCCGCGTGAAGACCATTTCGGGATTCTTGGCCCCCACTTTCCCGATCGCCTTCTGCGTATGCAGAATCGTGCCATCGCAAATCTCGGTCAGCGACCCCTGCATCGTGCCTACCTGAATCTTGTACTCCAGCCTCAACTTCGGGAACGCGCCGGAGAGATAGGTGCCCTCGGCCTTGAGGCTGCGCTCTGCGACATGGATCTGTTGCCGCATGTCGGCCTGCAAAGATTGCCGGTTGAGGAGGCTGGTGCGGGCCTCCTGAAGCAGCGTATCGGCCTGGGCAGCCGCTTCCGGCGTCGATTCAGCGGAGGTCGACGCACCCGTGGTATCGACGGAACCCTTTTCAACTGTGGGTGTTCCGGAAGGGACTGAAGCATCCTGCTGGGCCTGAATCGAGCGCAAACCGGCCCACCCGATCCCCATCAGGAGCACGGTACAGGTCAGTGTGAGAATGGATCGAGTTTGCATGTTGGCACGAAAATGACGGATTTGCCAAAGAAACCAGTCGCACCGGTCCGAATAGAGAGACTGACTGCGTGTCGGCAGTGGCCTTCTCTCTGCGATCAGAGAGAGACCCTGCCAGTCGAGGTCGTTCAACCTCGACCACAGATCAGCTCCTCCTCGGGGAGTGCGTCTGGGACGGAACCGCAAGTGGTCGGGATTGTAGCGGCAACAACTGACACGGGTCGACCGCAACCGGAACGATTCGACAGGTCCAGCTTCCAAAAAGGGTGTGCGATGAGATTCTACTTCCTCGCATTGGGGACATTGGTGATTGTGTGCGTCGGATGCGCAGACGGTCAGCAACTGGTTCACAGAAACGAATACACAGCTCCGCCAGCTCAACAGTTGGCCCAACCTGGTCCCATGATCGGTGGCCCCGGTCCGGGTGTCATGATGAACTACCCGCCGCCGGGGTTGATGCAGGTCGGCTATGACGGTCCTCCGGGAGGTTATCCGGGCGGTTACGGTGGCGGGCACGGCGGCATGCCTCAGCGGACCACCCAGGTGCGGTTCCTCGGTCCCGAGGGGATGCACGTCGGCTGGCAGATCGGCCAAGGCTTTGCCGAGCACCAGATCCTGGCTCCCGGTCGGTACAACTTTGCCCAGGGCGCGACCTACCGCCTGAAGCTGAGCGATGTGCCGGGCCGCGAAGGTCTGACGGTCTACCCGACCTTGCACATCTATCCGACGCAGACCCAGACCAGTGCGTACTTGTCGCACAATGCTCTGCCGCTGCGGATCAATGACGAGGATTTCGACCAGATCGAAACCAACAACTACGTCACCAAGGTGATCTACCTGCCAGACGCCAAGTACCAGGAACTGGCGATCGCCGGTGTCGAGGAACTCGTGTCGACCCGCCTGGGACCGGGCCTCGATCCCGTCGCCGAAGCGGACCGTCGCGGTACGATCATGGCCGTCATCCGCATGGGCAACATGGACTACGAAATGCCTGCTCAGATGAATGCCGTCAGCCAGACCGGGGCCGAGAGTGCCATCGATCTCGTGGACGGAGAAGCCGGTCAGTTCCTGCCGCCCCAGCCGATCAGCGACTTCCAGTCGACCAGTGGCCACATTCCTTCGGACATGGTCATGGGTGGACCCAACGGTCCTGGACAGCCGCCGTACGACATGATCGCCGGGATGAACGCTCCGATGTACGGCTATCCTTCGGTGGGCACGCCGATTGGACTGCCCGGACCACCGCACCTGCCGTTCGGTCGTCCGGCAGGGCTGAAGTCCCACACGATTCGAAACAACACCAGTTACGACATCGGCGAGCCGGTGGATCACCTGCTGATCGACGTGAAGCATGACCCGGGCATTCGGATGCCGCATCCGGTCAAGCACATCGAGTACACCGAAACCCACCCGACCTATCGTCCGGGTGAAACTTCGGTCCCGGCCTGGGCCGGTCAGTAACTCGGACAGCGGGGACCACCGGCGGGTCGCACACCCACCCCGCTGGTTGACCTGTCCCCGAAGAAGCTGAATTCAACGCGGTGGGTCGTGTCGTGCGACCCACCGCGTTTTTCGTTTCCCGGCGTTCGGTTCGTATTCACCACGGAGACACAGAGTCACGGAGAAGAAGCACCTGAGATCGTTCGAGTCCAGTGGAAGACCAGAACATCTGCCAAGTCGATTGCTCTCTCAAAATCCTCCTTGCCTCCGTGTCTCCGTGGTGAATTCTGATCCTCTTCCTGAGTCCAACATGAGATCACTGGCACTCACCGCACTCGCACTAGTCGCCCTCACCGGCCTGACCTCCGTCCAGGCTCAAGAGCGGACCGGGAAGTACTACCCGCTCGATCACCGCAAGCCCGTCGGCGAGGCCGGACGCTGGCAGGTGATCGCCCAACCCGGCATCCAGCATTACGTCCAACCCGTGCAGATCAAGCTGCCGTCTACGGGAGAGATTTCGTTCTACCAAGGCGGGTCTCCCTCCGCGGCGCAGGAGGCCCCGGCTCAGGCCGGGATGCAGGTCGGATACGCCTATCGAGTCAAGATCGCCAACATCCCCGAACACCCCGGCCTTGAAATCTACCCCACCATCGAACTCCTCGGTCGCCTCCACCCGCCGATGGAACTCAAGGACCAGTACCCGGTCCCCGTCGAGATCACCGAAGAGGAAATCGAAGCGGTCATGAACGACCAGATGGTCACCAAGGTGATCTACCTCGAACAACCGCAACTCGCCAACCCGACCCACCAAGTCGATGGTCGCATGCACATCGAGTCACTCGACACCGAAGTCAATCTGCTGGAGGCTGCCGACCAGCGAGGCCGCCCGATCGCCATCCTCCGCATCGGCGGTCGCATCCCCGATCCCCAGTCTCACGAAGACGAGTTCTACTCCGCCAGCCCCATCACCCTGCCGTAGTGGGATCGGCTTCCAGCCTGTCATCAACTGAAAAACAGAAGCAAGAATCGGAAACACTAATCTTCACTGATTACCACTCATCCGGTTGCCACTAATCCGGAAAAGATGAGCGGTAATCAGTGAAGATTAGTGTTCCCAAATCCGCTCTTCAGCGGCATGTCCCAGAAAACACTCACCCCCACCTTGATCGAATGTCGTTGATCGAAGACGACAGGCTGGAAGCCTATCCCACGGGCTGCCAGACATCACGCAGGAAGACCTCCCCATGAGTTCACCACTCTTCCGCCCGCACCGCACCGTCGCTGCGTCTCGCTGGACCCGTTCGGCCCAGTGGGCTGCGATGCTGGGAGCCTGCCTGGTCAGCTCGTCGTGTGCCTCGCAGCGGCCCACGGTCCACACCAGCCGCGCGCCACGAACGGCGGTCGTTCAAGCCCCCGCCCCCGCCGCACGAGTGACCCTTGACGACGCCCCCGAGGCGGTCGTCACCACGCACCGTGCTCAAAGCCCGCAGCTCGCTCCGCCCACTGAGGACATCCACGTTCAGCAGCGGCTCAAGAGCAGCACGGTCCGCACTCTCGAATCCGACCAAGCGTACGAGCAAGCTGTCCTCCACCGTGTCCAGCAAACCGGTCACGAGACCCTGAACCTCCCGCAGCCCATCCAGACCGTCGAATACCAGTGCGAGCCGCGCGAGTACGTCGACACCCCCGGCTGCCCGCAAGATGGCATGCCCTGCCGCAGTTGTCCGCCCTCGTACGCTCCCCTTGTCGGAGCACTCCCCGCCACACGCATCGATCCCGAGCCGCTCTATTACGGCGACGAATACATCTGCGACGGCGGCGATGAGGGCTACCCCGTTCACTACCACGGCATCGAGATGCAGGGCGTCGAAACCGAAGACACCGTCGTCGAGTTCCACGACAATCACGGCCAGCGCCGCGTCCAGCCCAGCAACAAAGTCTGCATCTACGCCCCTCGCTTTGCCGCCGTGAGTTCTGCCACAGCCCCCATCGCGGGCACCCAAATCGCCAAGGTCGCCGGGGCTCACGATGGCCAGTCCGTCGGTGGCTTCAATGCCAAAATGCGAATCGACGAGAACCGCCGCGTCGACCAACTCGAGGCGATGCGGCTCCGCACCCGAGCCAGCGGACTCGATCACGAGCAGACCGACAATGTGTTCGACGCCACCCAATCGGTGGCCGTTCACGCCAAGCTCATCAACCTCTTCGAGGCTCGCAAGTTCATCACCGACGGACTGTACGTGAACGACGAACAACCGGTCATCGCCGATGGTATGGCCGCAGCCGGTGTCTGGTCGCGTGACCTGTACCCGGTCATCTCCGCCAGCGATATCACCGGTCAACAGGTCACCACCGTCACCAAGGTCGAAGCCTACACCGCCGTCGAAGACCCGCGCGGGCCGGGCCAGCTGCGTGTCGTGAAACTCGCGGATAAATCGGTGGCCGAGATTGGCGACACGATCGAGTTCACAATCCGAATCGACAATCTGGGCGGGTTGGAACTGACTGAGGTCGTGTTGGTCGACAACCTGACTCCGCGACTGGAGTACATCGACGGCTCGGCCACGAACACCATCGACGGGGAATTGCTGATCGAGGACAACGGGGAGGGGAGCCAGAAGCTGACCTTCCGCCTGGCGGAACCGCTCCAGGGCAAGACTGGTGGCGTGCTGACGTTCCAGTGCCTGGTGCGGTAATCCGAGCGGCGACTGTCACCTTGTTTCCGAAACAGGACGCTCTTGTGCGGAGCAAAAGGCGGCAAAGTCAGTGCAGCGCGGCATCGCCGCAACCCCAGTGATCTGCCACACGCGGACTCTGACGACTCGTCGTGTAACCCCGCCTCCTCGAACAGCGTGGGCGGCGAGTGGCAGGTGCCGTCGTGTGGGCAGCTGGCATGAGTGGCATCGAGAGAACCGGGCTGTCAGAGATTCTCTCGCGACACGCAGACTGGAATGGTTTGCAGTGCAATGCGGCGCTCGATGTGTGGCAGGTCTCTGAAGTGCTTGATCGCCTGGGGACTCGCATTCATGCGCCGTGCGGCATTTTCCGCCACGAGGCGTGCTTTCTCTGGTCCACCAAACAACTTCCCGTTGGCAATCGCACGAAGACGATCTACGTTCCAAGGCTGTAGAGATCCATTTCGTATGGATGTCGGTTCGCCTGTGGTCTCTCATCCTCATCCCCCTCCGTTTCGAGTTGCTCATGATTAAATTCGACTGGTTCCAGCAGCAGCGAAATGCGTTCAGTGTCTCTTCGCGTCGTCGGAGCCGCTCGGTTCGGCTCGAAGCCGCACTGGAAAGCCGCATGCTACTGAGCAGTTCCGGTGGGGTGCAATACGCTGTCGATGACATCGGGAATGCCGACATATCCGTGTTCGAAGAGGCACCAGTCGACGACCAACCCCTCGCTATCGGGACAGAGGATCTCGGTACTGAACAGGTCGAATTCATCTTCGAAGATGTGTGGACCGGTGATGTGGTGTGGCTGGATCACACCGACGACTCCCTTGATGAAGAATACTTTCCGAACGACGAATCTGTCGAAGAGTACGTCCCAGTGGATGAAAACGGCGAGCCGTTGCCTTGGGGGGCTTGGTTCCGCGGCGGTGTGGGACTCGATGAGCCCCTCCCCGTGGAGGGCGAGAACGTCTCCACAGAAGTGACCTGGACGGGGACGGACGACGGACAGACATCCGATGTGCAGTGGGATGTCGAGCCGAGGTTCATGGACCTCAGTGATGGGGAAGGCGAGTGGTATTATGGCGGTGGTCTTGAGATCTACAGCGAGACCACGAATGAGACTGTGAGCGAATGGAGAGAAGCTGCGCAGCCGGAAGTCCTGGAAGAGGGAATCCAGGGGGAGCCGGTTTTCGTCACCTGTTTCGCAGGCGAAGAGTTTCTCAATCCGGATCCCGCGTATGAGTTTCCTCTCCCGATGGTGGACCCACCGGAGACAGTGGATGGTTCAGGCGATGTGGTGTACGACATTCCGATCGAACAACCCGTTGATGGCGAATGGAATCCCGAGGTCATCTTCTACAGCATGGCGGGCGGCGAATTTCCGGAGGAAGGCTCGTTCGAGGTTCCAGAACTGCTGGAGCTTCAACCGATCGATTTCGTCGTCGAGGAGAGCGCCACTGAGGGTGAGTGGCTGGACGTTGAGCGTCTCCTCCGGGGAGCCGAGAGCGACGACGGCGAAACGACCGACAATTCGACTGGGTGGGAATCTTCCGGGCCCGTCAACGAAGTGGTCAAGGGGGAAGAGAATCCCGAGGTCATCTTCGACAGCATGACGGGCGGCGAACTCCCCTTGACGGCCAATGCTCTCGGAGACGATGGCGGTGATGTCGCAACGGAGGCCCCTGTCGAAGAATCCATCTATGGACCAATGGTGCCCGTAGCAGTGCCGCTCGATCCCCCCGTTGACCAGCCGGTCGATCGCGGACTCGATCCGGATGTGATCTTCCAGTCCGCTGTCGGCGGAGGTCGCGGAACCGACGAGAACGGCAATATCCAGCCGAATTTCCGAGGCAATCCGACCGCCAACGAAGAACGCCTGGCGACAGCCCTCCTCAGCAAGACGGAGCGCGCCGCCCAGCGGGCTCAGCAACAGCAGGCTCGCCAACTCGCCACCCAGACTCGTCGCGCCGCCCGCGCCGCTCGTCGGGCCTCACGCCTTGCGTCCCGCTAACCCACTGCGTATCGATGAGTTGTGGGGTCGCAGAATTCGTCACGGTCTGTTGATCATGTCCCGTGGCACGGGCGTCCCGCCCGTGAATCCATGGGAGAACGCATGGGCGAGACGCCCATGCCACGTTTTTCAACAGGCTGGTAAGAATTCCGCCGTCCCCAGGTCTCTCCACTTTGCCGTGTCCGAAAGGTGTGACTGGTCGACCATTGACAAAAACGGTGGAAAGGGTGCCCTCAGCGGCCCGCTCCCCGGACGGCTACGACCGAAACTTCTGAGCCTCTGCCACGGCCAACACGTCGCACCGCTCATTCTCGGGGTGCCCCGAGTGCCCCTTCACCACTGTGAATCGGACCTCGTGCTTTCCAAGTAACTCGTCCATCAACTGCCAGAGTTCGACATTCTTGACGGGCTTGAACTGCTGGCCCTCTTTGCGCCGCCAACCGTTCCGTTTCCAGCCCGGCATCCACTCTTCGGAGCCTTGAGCGACGTACTTGCTGTCGGTGATCACCTCGACTTGGGAGCGGGATTTCAGAGCCCGCAGCCCCTCGATGACGGCCATCAACTCCATCTGATTATTGGTCGTTTGGGCCTGACCGCCGGATCCCTCACGCTCTTTCCCCGAAGCGGGATGACGCAGAATGAACCCCCAACCGCCGGGGCCGGGATTCCCGCTACAAGCTCCGTCCGTAAACAACCGCACAAAGGGCAGGGCGTTCGGAGTGGCGGGAGAGGTCGTCATGACGAGTCCTGGACGTGGGATCCAGTTGCCCACATGTAGCTACCTTCGCCAGAAGGTGGGCGAACGTTGTCGGCATTCGGGGTGGGGACTGGTTCATTCGCTCAGTGTCGGTCCCGGTTGCCCGCGTTCTGGCGAACGCAGCTACGGTATTACTCTTACCGTTCGCGGAACGTAATCCGTCCCCGCGTCAGGTCGTACGGAGAGACTTCGACCTTGACACGGTCGCCGGGGACAATACGAATGAAATTCTTGCGCATGCGGCCCGAGACATGGGCCAGGACCAGGTGTCCGTTATCGAGCTTCACTCGAAATGTCGTGTTGGCGAGCGCCTCGACGACGCTGCCCTCCATTTCGATTCCTTCTTCCTTCTCTTTCGCCATCCGGCATCCGACTCCGACAAACAGGGTGAGGTGTGGAACGCAGCACTATACCGTGTCGGGAGCCAACCGGCAAATCGTAGGCGATTGTTCACGGTTGTGGGGTGCATTCGCCGAATGGTGGTCCCCCTGCACTGAATGGCCCCACTCTCCGACGAACGTTTGAAGGTTCACCACGGAGGCACGGAGGCACGGAGAAAATCCAGTATTTCGAGTCTCTCCGGCTCGACCAGTCGGTCTGAATGGGGGGCGCATTCCTCATCGATGTCGCGACCGCGCTGGACGACCAATCGTGGGGAAGGCGCTTCCGCATCGCACTCCTTTTTCTGCATTTCTCCGTGCCTCCGTGTCTCCGTGGTGAATTCTGACCGATCTGTGGGCAGGAGAGACCACCATTGGGCGAATGCACCCACGGTTGTGCGGTTGTGGGTTGTGGGGAGTGCCGGTGCTACGCCTCACGACAATGTGCCTGCGATCAAAGTCGCTGGTCCCACCATTTCCATGCGACTCTGTCGCCGAATGGAACGGAATGAATTCCGATCTACTACCAGGCGAACCCGCCGTGCGAGGCCGGATGGATCACATCCAGGAAGATCGCATCGGGGAGGGGCTTGTCGACCAATTCCAGGCATGCGGCCCCGAGAGCGAAGGCTCGGTCGTCATGGCCATCGGAGCGGTGGTCGATGCGGACGCGACCGGAACTGCTTTGCTTCAGCAGCAGACTCGCCAGCTCAGTGGTCAGGTCGTCGCGTTCGCTCACGGTGTGGGGCGGCTGTTCGTCTTGCCACAGCGCATGGGCCTGTAACGAAAAACTCCCGCAACCCGGATACCAGGCGACCTTCCGCTGGAGGATCGACTGCCGCAGGTGCAGGGCCAGGGCGTGATTCCCTTGGCCCGCGAGGAACTGGAACCGCTTGACGGGATAGCGCTTCTCGTACTTTTGCAGCGTCGCCACCAATTGGTATTCGTCGAGGACGAACAGGATCGACGGAAACGCAGAAGCTGCGCGGTCGATCCAGTCCTCGACCCAGGCGATTGGCGTCGGACAAAGCGGCGAAGGCCGCACGACATCCATGCGGTCGACGATTGTGCGGTCCCCCTCGCGGTGGACGATGACGGCGACGGTGTAGTCGTGCTTCTCGGCGTAGTCGATGGCGGCGATGTACTGGTGCTGCGGGGTGCCGTGGTCCTTCCGGAAGAGAGTTGAGTCAATGCACACCTCCGCTTCGGCGAGCGAGACGAACTCGCCATCCGAGTGCTGCCAGCGGTTGAGCCAGAGACGTTCATACACAGCGGGCGGGAGCAGAGCCTGCTGCTCGTCGAGGCTCTGCCGAGTGATCCACGGAGCGTGCGGGCCATCGAGGGACGAGAAATACCAACTGGGCGACTGGCTGGCGTTCTCCCGGACCTCCCATTGCCAACCGCGTCCGACACCCGCGTTGGTGAGAACGGCCAGTACGCAGTCGGGTTTCTTGGCGGCAGAGGAGAGCAGGGAGTACCACAACTCCGGGCCGGGCCAATGGCTGAGTTCGTCGCAGATCACGAAGTCGGGCAGGATGCCGTACGACGACCCGACATCGGAGGAGATGAGGTCGAGACGGCTCCCCGTACGGCGGTTGCGGACGGCTCCATCGACGAACACCAGATCGAGACAGAGCGTTGGATTCAGGGAGGCGAGACGCTTAATCGCAGCGAGGAGTAAGGCCGCCTGTTCGCGGTCGGCAGCTGCGGCGACGCCGATGACGGTCGTGCGAGCCGCCAAGAGGATCCAGGCGATCTGCGCGGCCATGTCGGAGGTTTTGGAGTGCCCGCGCGGGCGTTCGAGATAGGCCCGACGAATCGGGGCTTCCGGCTCCCCTCTCCCCCCGGGAGAGGGGTTGGGGGTGAGGGATGTTGGGCCAGGCGATGTTCATCCCCGTTCGAATACCGATCCAGGACGGGCTGGAAAGCCCGTCCTACCTCCGTCGCTCAACGCTCCTCCCCGTAAAAAAAAAGACCTCCCATCTCTTTCCACCGCGACCTCTGGCTCAGCACCGCCACCCGTTGCGACTGGCCGTACTTCGCTCGGTGGCATTATCGCAGTCACCACATCGGGCTGATGAAGTTCGGCGTTCTGCTCTGGCACGGGGACCAGCCGATCGGCATCTGCATCTTCGTC
>JAYTWO010000338.1:0-3748 GCA_043743415.1 Planctomycetota bacterium | reverse complement strand
CCTTTTAGCGAGCGTCGTGGTCGTGTCAATCTTCGCGAGAGACGAGCCATCGTGAATAAAGGTGTCAGGAACCATATCCGTCTCCCTCGGTCCACTGATGTCAACACAAAGGTTCCTGACACCTTTATTTTGACACCTTTATTTACTCTACCTCACTGTACGACGGACTTCCAGTCCGTCGAGTCTTCTCAACGACGGACTAGAAGTCCGTCGTACTTGCCGCTCCGGGTGGCACTGGCGGTCGCATTGAGCCGCCAGTGGTTTTGGGGGTGAGTGGTCACTCATCCGAGATGAGTCCACCCAGCACTGGCGAGTCAAAGACTCGCCAGTGGCACGCTGGCGATCAGCCCGAGCACCGTGTTGAAGTCGGGAGGCGGTGGAGCCTTTGGCACTTTCGAAAGGGCGAGGCTGAGGCGGGGAGAACTCTTCTTCGCTGGCTTGGCCCGAAGTTCCAATGGGACGGTCAACACACGAAAAAGCCCAAGGGTTGCAACCCTTGGGCTTTCGTGAATGATAACCAACAAACCTCGTTACACCAGTTCCGCGATCGGACGGCGGTAGTCGAGGATGTACTGCGGACGACCCGCGGTGTCGAACAGCTGGGTCGTTTCCAGATCGATGCCGAGCTGATGGTAGACGGTGGCGAAGACTTCCTGGATGTGGACCGGGCGGTCATCGGCGCGTTCGCCGTTGCGGTTCGTGGAGCCGATCACTTGACCGGTCTTGAGTCCACCGCCCGCCATCCAGAAGAATGCTGCCTGTGGCCAGTGGTCGCGACCGGCAGTCCCATTGATGCGCGGGGTGCGACCGAACTCGCCCGACATGAGGATGATCGTATTGTCGAGCATCCCGTGATGCTCCAGATCCTCGATCAACGCACTCAGCGCCCGGTCGAGCGCGGGCAGTTGCTTCCGCATCGACTCAAAGTTGTTGCTGTGAGTGTCCCAGCCGCCCCATGAGAGAGCCACGCTGCGGCATCCGGCCTGGACCAGCTTGCGGGCGAGCAGAAACCGCTCGTTGTCGCGGTTCTTCTTGATCCCATATCGCTCGAGCAACTCGGGCGACTCCTTCGAGGTCTCGAGCGCCGCCGACACATGGCCCGAGGTAATCAACGACACGGCCCGTTGCTCGAAGCTGTCGAGGGCCTCCATCATCCCCTTGGCATCCGTCTCGGCCCGGAAGCGGTCGAACCCGGCCAGTAATTCATTTCGCTCGGTGAACCGCGACTCGGCCACCATCTTATTCATGGTCAGGTTCTGCCGGGCTGCCCCGTCGGGACGGAAGGGCATGTGCATCGGCCCGAGGTATCCCGACTTGCCCCAGTTGTTGAGATCGACCGATGTCGGGGCAGTGCCGCGCTCAGTCGTGATGGCCGGTCCGCACAGCTTCGACAGCACCGCCCCCACCCCGGGACGACCGCCGAGGCTCTTGAGATCCCGCTCCGACCAGCCGGAGTCGGACTGCGTCGGGTTGTGTTCGTTGTTCATGCCGGTGATCGACCGCACGATCACCGTCTTGTCGGCGACCGAGGCCAGCATCGGCATCAGTTCGCAAATCTCCATCCCGGCCACCTTGGTCGCGATCGGCATGAACTCTCCCCGGAATTCCTTCGGAGCCATGGGCTTCAGGTCGAAGGTGTCCATGTGGGTCGGCCCACCGGGAAGATAGATATTGATGATCGAGCGGCCCGTGGCCTTGGCCCCCGCAGCGGCTTCCGCCCGCAACAATCCAGGCAACGACAGTCCCGCAATGCCTGTAGCTCCAACCTTCAAGAAATCGCGACGAGACACTCCATCGCAAAACCGCAGTGCCGCACCTGTGAAACCAAGCATTGGAGCACTCCCATCGAGGAGGAAAACCAGCCCATGCACTCGGGTGACTCGCACCGAGCCAATCCCCACTCTCGTTATCCTATATCGGATGGGGGAGACATATCAATGCAGATTGATTGAAGAATCTTCGCCATGTGTGTGAGACGCACTTGAGCCCCTCTGGCCCCCCCCTTGGGGTGGATGAACCAGTGGTCTCTCCAATCCGGTTGTTCAACCTCATCCGCCCATCTGCCACTGCTTAACGGCTTCTAACGGATAGACCAGCATCACGACATTCAGGACCAGCGAGTCCCGAATCGCGAGGAGCATGACCAGCTCCACCGCCAGAAAAAACGCCACTGACCACTTCCAGGGCAACTGGTTCGCGATCAGATAACCGCCCATGCAGGACGCCAGATCGCACAGGGAATTCGTGATCGAATCCCCCTCATAACCCAACGCAATCGTTCCCGTGCGGTAGCGGTTGATCACGAACGCCGAGTTCTCCAGCACCTCCCACGCGGCCTCCAGCACCAGACAACCCCACAGCCGCCACGCCCCGCTGATTTTAGCTCGCAGCAGCCATAAGCCGCCAAAGAAGGCCACGCCGTGCAGCACATGCGAAGCGGTGTAGGCGTCAAACATGTGCTGCGAGCAATGACGGCTGTTGACATCGAACTCCCACGGCACCCAACTGCCGCAGCCGCAGAACCACGTCCGGCCTTCGAGCAATAGCCCCGCGACCATGCCGATCACCACGGTCAGGTGAGCGATCAGGTAGGGACGCAACGGCGGGGCCTTCGCCGCGATGTGGTCTTCCATTGAGGTTATCACATCCCCAATCGTTGCTTGTCGAGATCGACCAGCCACAGCCAGTCATCGAACAGGAACTCAAACCGAATCCCCAGCAGCGCGATGCGGGCCATGACTGTATTCGCGAACGCCGCCCCGAAGGTGATCATCAGCACCAGCACCCCCACGCGCGAGACCTTGCCGAACGCCCCCTTGTGCTCCCACGAGAAGAAGAAATAGGTCAGTGCCGCCAGCATGCTCACCAGTAAAATGGTGTTCGAGAGGCTGTCGAGCCACACGATCGATCCGCTCGCGTCCACGACCAACAGAGGCTTGATCGAGGCTTTAATCTGGCTCATAAAGTCGGCCTGCAAGAAGCTCACCAGCTTCAGTCCCGCCGTCGTCCCAATAATAAACGCCAGTGGCCAGCGCGAAATCCAAGTCCCCTTCGGAGCCAACCGCCACAGCAGCATCACGCCCAGCACCAGCGGCACCAGGTTGATCGCCCAATGCTCGTCACGCACCGGCGACAGACCCGGCATGGCCCACGCCTGCGTCAACTGCGGCAGCAGCTTCCCCATCAGGTTCGGCACCAGCACCGTCCAGAAGCTGACCACCATCCAGTACGCCGCCGAAACGCCGATAAAGACCGACTCGGACAGCTTGTAGATCAGGTTGTCGCGGTACAGAAACGACATCACCGCCAGCGTCATGAACGCCGCCGTCCAGATCCCGGCGGTGCGGGACCAACTGACCTCGCCAAACCCGAGTTGGGCCTGGGTGTAGGACGCTGGCTGGGTGATCCCGTCGACGGTCTCGCTGTAGCCCAGACCGATTCCGGTCGTCGCGGCGCGAGCGGCGAGGTACAACCCCGCCACGGTGAAGATCGTGAGCCAGACCTTGATTTCAAGCTTCATGGGCCAATCCGTGGAGGACTCCGGGAGCAATTTTCCGAGACAACCTGCGAGACGTTATAGCCTCCCGATCCAGGGTTTGGCGAGAGAGTGTGTGAGTGGGGGTGTGGCAATCTTGACTGGCGAGATCTGGGTCAGGGCCAGCGCGCACCCATGGGTAGTCTGCGGGCAATGGGAAGACTTGCGCCAGCGCCGATGGTTTGGTACACCTTGATCTTCCCGGATCGATCC
>JAYTWO010000337.1:0-2405 GCA_043743415.1 Planctomycetota bacterium | reverse complement strand
CTCGTACCAGCGGCAGGCGGATTCCAACACCCTTCCGGAGATCGTCTCGGCGGGTCGCGTGGGCACCTCCAGAGGCAATCGATTGAGCGCCGCCTGGGCCATCAGCAGCACATCGTCCACCACATGAAACACCCCGCAGCCGGTCGCCTCCAGATTGCGAAAGGTCGTCGAGGTCTGGAACGGCCTGAGCCGGAACCAACTCAGACTCTCGTCGACAATCGGCCCCATCGGAGCGATGTTCAAGACCCCCTCGCGGTTCTGGCTGGTGACGATCCCCTCGATAATCATGGGTCAGCGCCCCTGCCCGACCGGTTGGAGGTGGTCCAGCGGGATGTAGAACTTCGTATAGTGTTTGCCGTCGGAGTAGCGCAGGCCGTGCGGGTCTTCGACGAGGATCGTGGCCCGCTTGGTGACGCGGTTGACGACGCCAGTGAAGATGCGGCCTTCGTATTCAAACTGCACGCGCGACCCCGATGTGATGCCAAACTTGACCTTGGCCCGTTCGCTTTGCGTGATGAGGTTATGCGTGTGCTCCTCATGCAAGAACATCCCGCTGGTGATGGACTGAAACCGTGGGGCACTGCACTCGGAGTTGTTCCAGCAGACCAGCTCGACCAGATGAATCATCTCGTGTTCGAAGATGCGTTGCAGAGCCTCCAGCCGGTCTTGGCACGAGACGCCGCAGACCGTCACGGGGCGACTGACATCGCGAAACGTCTGGAACAGCAGCGGGGCCGAGACCGCAATCTCGAACCACACCTGCCCCCCCTTGCCCCTCGGCGTGTAATGAAACGTCTTGCCCCCGGCACTGGTCATGCGACTGGAGACGCGGAAATCGAGGCGACGACCCGCGAGCGAGGACCGGCACGAGCCGCGAAAGAACTCGTGGTCGTACGACTCGAACAGCGTCAACAGATCGTCCGGGTGAATCGACCGGAAGTTCCCCGTCTGCAAGTAACGAGACCGGCTCAGGACGTGCTCATAGATGCCCCGCGTGCGTTGCGACACGACCTCGGGGGTCAGCTGAGTCTTGAGGGCAATTTCCGCCAGATCCACAGCGGCCTCAATGGGGGGAAGTGAGCAGGGGGCGAAGAGCGTTGTAGCAGGTGACGGGGGAAATGTCAGTATGCAGTAGTCCGCCAGAGGAAAGCCCACCGGTGGCAACCGGTGGGCTTTGGCTCTCAACGCTCAACGCTCAACGCTCCCCCAACACTTCCTCCGGCCAGGGTCCATCCGGGGTCAGCGCGTGCCCCTTGGGGCAGACCGCAGCTTTGGGGTTTCGCTGAAGGACCTCGATCGGTGGCGCGGGATACCACTTCTGGCACTTCCAGCAATAGCTGGCAGGCACAAGAGTCGGCTGGCCGGTTTTGGGGTGGATCGTCGCGGTCTCGCGAGAGGCTTTGTAGACCACTGCGGTCTGTGTCGCGCGATCGTAGTAGACCATCTGATTCGCACGCGGGGAGGGAGGCGGGGCCGACCCGCAACCGACCGCCAGCAGGAGGCCGAACACCACGGTCCAGTGGCCCAGACACCGCCGCCATGCCCGGTTCTGGGGCATGCCAGCCAAGTTGAGAAACATCGAGTCTTCCTGTTCCAAGAGACGGTTTACACGTTGTGTGTGTCGCTATGTGTATCGAGCACGAACGCTCTGTCACAGATCGAAAGGCGTCACTCCCAAACCGGCGAATGATAGAGTATCTTAGAACAACCGCAACTGCCCCGACTTGGGCCTCGGCGGCTGGAAGTGGCTCAAGTCGAGCGGGGTGCCGGGGCCGTCGAGCTTGGATTTCTTGGCGAAAACCCGAAAGGTCTGCTGGATCTGGTCGGCGATCGCGCCGGTCCCTCGGAAGCGCTGGCCGAACTGGGATTGGTTGAGCTTCCCTTCACGGGTCGAGCGGATCAGCGATTCGATCTTCTCTCGCTTCTCGGGGGCGTGCGTCTGGAGCCAGTCCAGGAACACCGGCTGGACGGTCAGCGGGAGACGCAGCAGGATCATGCCCGCCGATTCGGCCCCGGCGTCCGCCACCGCTTCGATCAGGTTCGGCAGTTCGTGATCAGTCAGGCCGGGGATGATCGGGGCCAGCATCGCCCGCGTAGGGATGCCGTGTTCACTCAGCGTGCGGATCGCTCGCAGCCGGGCCTCGGGGGTGCTGCTGCGCGGCTCCAGAACCTTCGTGAGAGTGGCATCGAGAGTCGTCACGCTGAGGGCCACCGAGATGATGCGGTGCTGGGCCATCTCTTGCAGCAGATCCAGGTCGCGTAATACCAACGCATTCTTGGTCACGATCGACATCGGCTGGCGGGCTTCGAGGGCCACTTCCAGGCACGCCCGCGTCAACCGGTACTCGCGCTCACCGGGCTGATAGCCATCGGTCACGCCCGAGACCATGATCGGCCCCGGCTCG
>JAYTWO010000336.1:0-8469 GCA_043743415.1 Planctomycetota bacterium | reverse complement strand
GGACAATGTCCTTACGCCGCGCGGCGGGTCGCGACCGATTCCGTCGCGGCTGGCAAATCCACCAGCGTGTGGACATTCCCGGTGACTGACTGCGACGTGAACACACCGTCCTGCCGCTCGATCCGCATGGGGATCGTTGAGGTCGGGTACAGCATCGTCGACATCACGCGGGCCTGCACCTCCGCCCCCGGAACCATACTCAGTTTGAACTTCCCCAGGATCGTCGGCAACGAGATCTTAAACTGCATCATCCCCAGCGGAGCCCCGACGCACATCCGTGGCCCGGCTCCAAACGGCAGGTACGCATACGGCGATGGTGTGGCCGTCAGCCACCGATCCGGCAGAAACTTCTCGGGTTGCGGGAACAGGCTCGGCATGTGGTGTGTGATGAACTGGCTGAAGAGAATCGGGTTGCCGGGGTTCAACCGAAACGGCCCGAGTTCGAGCGGCTCCGCCGCCACGCGCTGCGAGTACGCCGACGCGGGCATGATCCGCATGCTCTCTTTCAGCACGCGGTCCAGGATCGGCAACTGATCGAGCTGCTCCGCTGTGGGAGCCCCCCCCGCCAGGTTCACCTGCAATTCATTGTGGAGCGCGGACATGACTCCCGGATGCTGTGCGAGCAGGAACAGTGTCCACGTCAGCGTATGGGCCGAGGTCAGATGTGCCGCCCCAAACAGCACGACCACATGCCCGACCAACTGCTCATCGCTGACGCCGCCCTGCATGTCATGGGCCATGATGAGCAACGAGAGGACATCGGTCCCCAGCTTCCCGCTGCGGCGGAACCGGATCATCTCCATGACGGCGACTTCGAGTTCCTCGGCGGCTTGCAGCAACTCATCATAGTGCCCAAGCAGCCCCGGATCAGAGGAGAACACCGCTGGACCGACCTTGTGATTCAGAGCCACCCAGCGCTCGGTCAGCCGACCAATCTCATAGGCCATCTCCGGCATGTCGACGCCGAACAGAATGCTGCTGGTCAATCGCAGCATGTAGTGCGTCATCTCCTCGGCGATGTCTTTGGTGTCGCCAGGGTTCCACGAGGCCGTCATGTCTTGTGTCATGCCGATCACGTTGTCGTGGTACGCCTGGATCGACTTCTTCTGAAAGGGGGCCATGACTGTGCGTCGGTGTTCACGGTGCATATCGCCATTCATGCTGAGCAGCCCGCTCGTCACCCGCCGCTGTGCCGATTTTCTCGGCCCGCGCACCGCGAAGAACTGCGAATGGAACCGCTTCGTGTCGCTGAGGACATAGTGGTTAAACGTCGGCCCGAACACGAAGAACAGTCGGTGCGTGTCCTCCTGCAAGGCCGCCACCTCGCCGTGGAGAGCCCACAACTGCCGCATCATGTGAATCGGATCGCGAGCAAAATCGGCCACCGACCCCTCAATAACGGGTGGCAGACCAGTGGCAATTCGAAGTGTGGGTGAGTCGTTCATGAGAGGCATCCATGCCAGTCTTCCCACCGATGGAGCGAGGGAGGAAGACAGTCCTGCACTGTAGAGATCAGCGTTCTAGTTCGCATTCAGCCAGCGAACAAGCTCAAAACGACAGATCTGTCACCGTGTCCCCCGAATATCGGCCCCACGCCCCAGGGCCGCGTTTCGCTGACTTTCACCCCGCGACCTGATACCCTGATGGCTTGCGGGCGAGTCGTCTGCTGCTCCGCCCGGTGACCTACCGTTTTGATCCTGCCTGTGACCCCGACCGATCCCAACATTCCCGAACTCAATGCGATTCCGATCAGCGTACTGATCGTGGATGACGACGAGGCCCATGCGCAGGCCGTCGCCGACAGCCTCGAACGGGTCGGGTGCGAGTGCCGGATCGCGGGGTCGGGGCGCAAGGGGCTGGAGCTGATCGAGGGGGAGAATTTCGACCTCATCATCACCGACCTCAAGATGGACGAGATCGACGGGCTGGCCATCCTCCGCAAGGCCAAAGAGGAACTCCCCGAGGCCGAAGTCATCGTTCTCACTGGCCACAGCTCCATCAATTCCGCAGTCACCGCGATGCAGGCCGGGGCGTATACGTACCTCACCAAGCCACTGGATATCCAGGAGCTGCGGCACTCGGTCGAGAAGGCGGCGACGCGCATCCGCTTGATCCGGCGTAACGCGGCCCTCAACCGACGGCTCGACGAGAAGTTCGGATTCGAAGGGGTGATCGGCAACAGCCCCGCGATGAACAAGGTCATCGAGCAACTCAAGGCCCTGGCCCCGACGGAAGCGACGGTGTTGATCCTGGGTGAGAGCGGCACCGGCAAGGAACTGGTGGCCCGCGCCCTGCACCAGAACAGCAACCGCAAGACGAAACCGTTCGTGCCGCTGAACATCTCGGCCCTCCCCGAGAGTATTCTCGAAAGCGAACTGTTCGGCCATGAGCAGGGAGCCTTCACCGGGGCGATGAGTAAACGGGTCGGGAAGTTTGAATACGCCAATGGCGGGACGCTGTTCCTCGACGAGGTCGGGGAAATGCCGACCGACACACAGATCAAGCTGTTGCGAGTTCTCGAAGACCGCAAGATCACCCGCGTGGGGTCGAACGATGAGAAGTCGATCAACGTGCGGCTGATCGCAGCCACGAATGCAGACCTCAAGGACTCGATGGAGAAGGGGGCGTTCCGCCGCGATCTGTACTATCGGCTGAGCGTGGTTTCGATCTATCTCCCTCCGTTGCGGGAACGGCGGGCGGACATGCCCTTGCTGATCGATCACTTCGTCAAGGAGTTCTCGAAGGTCTACGGCAAGGAGGTGCAGGGGGTCTCGCGCTCGGCCAAGCACGCACTGATCCACTACGACTGGCCGGGCAACATTCGTCAGCTGCGGAACACGATCGAGGGGATGATGGCCCTTGATCTGGACGGGCTGCTGGATGTGGACGACCTGCCGGACGACATTCGCCCGCTGGCGGTGAATGAAGCCGAGGCGGCGATCTACGGGACCGGAGCCGATCACCTGGTGGGGAAGACGCTTGAAGAGGTCGAGAAGTTCTACATCCAGCGGGCTCTGGAAATCACCGAAGGCCGTCGCGAGGACGCCGCGAAAATGCTGAACATCGGCGAGCGGACGTTGTACCGCAAGATCAACGAGTACGGGCTGCGGAACTGAATCCCCCTCCGTCCCAAGCTCTGCTTGGGACGGAATCTCCGCGAAGCTCCGCTTCGTTCTCGGACCAGACGACTCGATCAGTCAAGTTGGACGCGACGCCGGTGCGCTGCGTCCATCGGCGGTTCGAATGACTGTTGGCACGCGGCGAAGCAGAGCTTCGAGGATATGCGGTCCCCAGCGGAGCTTGGGACCGAGGGGAAAAGAAGAAGCAGGAGGGATGGGAACACTAATCTCCGCTAATAAACACTAATCCAGAATTCCACTCTGGTCTGATTCGTGTTTATTAGCGAAGATTAGTGTTCCAAAACCCTTCTGCGAACATCATTCCAACACCGTTCTCACGGAGCCTGACCGATGATCGCCGAGTTCTGGCACCTGCTCACCGCCTGGAGTTCGCTCGACAGTTGGATCGTCGTTACGGCGGCACTGACGGCGATGGCGTGTTCGTTGCCGGGGTTGTGGCTGGTCTTGCGGCGGCAGAGCATGATGGGCGATGCGCTCAGTCACACCGCTCTGCTCGGCGTGATTCTGTCTCTCATGACAGTGACCGCAGCCAAAGCTCTTGGCTGGATCACCGAAGGGCAGGTCGATGTCGGCATGCAGATCGCCCTCATCGTCGGTGCCGTGCTGATGGGGATCGTCACCACGGTCCTCACCGAGTGGCTGCAAAACCTGGCCCATGTCGATGGGGGCACAGCCCTGGGAGTGGTCTTCACCGGGCTGTTCGCGGCGGGACTGGTGCTGATTCGCGTGGTGGCCGATGATGCTCATATCGACACCGAGTGCGTCTTATACGGCAGCTTGGAAGGCGTAATCTGGGATACGTGGAACTGGTTCGGCTGGGAGATTCCCAAGGCGGCGTGTCTGACCGCGCTGATGTTGGTGCTGAACCTGGCTCTGACTGTCGTGTTCTTTAAGGAGCTGCGGCTGGCCGCCTTTGACGCCGAGCTAGCCACGACGCAGGGAGTCAACGCCCGCGTCATGCACTACTCCCACATGGCGTTGACGGCAGCCACCGTGACAGCCGCGTTTCAAAGCGTGGGGAGTATTCTGGTGATCGCCCTGCTGGTGGTCCCCGCGGTGACGGCGTTGCAGTTGTCGTGGCGGCTGCGGACGGTGGTGCTGCTGGCGTTGGTGGTGGCCTGCGTGAGTGCGGTGCTGGGGCATGTCATGGCCAAGACTCTCCCGGCCATATTGGGCGGGGCCTTGGGCTGGCCTGAAGTGCGGGATGCCTCCTCCAGCGGGATGATCTGCGTCGCCGCCGGGCTGCTGTTCCTCATCGCCGCAGTGTGCGGCCCGAGGGGCTATCTGGTCAACGGCTGGGCGCGACTGCAACTGATGTGGCAGATCGCGGAGGAAGATATCCTGGGGTCGCTGTATCGTACGGCAGAGACGGAAGGCTCGGCTCCCGGGCTTGGCCCCTCCGGTTGGTTCGGGCAGTACCTGCTCAGGCGGCTGAAGTGGCGGGGCCTGGCGCTGGTGAACGCCAGCGGCGAGTACCACTTGACCCCTGCCGGGCAAAGCCATGCCCGCGATGTCGTGCGTCGGCACCGGCTGTGGGAGACGTACATGCACAAGCACTTCGCTCTGCCGGACGACCACCTGCACGAGACCGCCCATCGCATCGAACACTACATCGACCCGAAGTTGCAGCAGGCCCTCGACACCGAACTGGAAGGCCCGGCTGTCGACCCGCATGGGAAGAAGATTCCCGATTCGGGGCAGCCGAATTCGGCGAGCGACCAGAGGAAGTCTACCGAGTAGGACGGCCTTTCCAGGCCGTCTGGTCGCATTTCTCGCGGCGAGACGGCCTGGAAAGGCCGTCTTACGGGGAGACTCTGACCGACCGCTCGCCTTAGAGCAGAGCATCTCCGGTGTGAAATGCAGAGAATTGGGGATCATCCGACTACTTTCTTGGGCGAGCCTCCATCTCGTGGAACCGCGCTGCCCGTGACAGTTCTCAACCGCAACGGGTGGCAACGCACTCCGAGATCCCCAAATCGTCGGATGAACCGTGTTTACCCGAGCCTCACGGAACACAGCACGCGGTAGGCCCACTGAATCTGGTCAGCGGGGACGCATTGAGTGGGACTCTGCTCGTTGATCGGGATCAGCAACACCTCGCTGCCCCGCTTCTGATAGAGCTTGCAGTTCACGCCGATTTGACCACGCTGACGGGCCACGCAGGGGTGGCCATCCGTGGCGGCCTGATCGGTCGTCGTGATGACCAGGTCGCCATCGAGATAGCGGGGGGACATGCTCTCCCCATCGATCCGCCAGGCGATGGCCCGAGGGTAGCGGCGCTTGACCGAGGGGGCGTTGAGGAACTCCAGAAACCCTCGCTCATCGGGGGCCGAGAACTGCACCAGTGAGACAGTGCGGGCTTCGGTGGTGTGAGGACTGAGGTCGCCCGTGCGAGGCGGGTCAGGGGCGATCTGGCTGGCGTACTCGGCGAGGACCGACTCCAGACGGGCATCCGCCTCGGGACCGCCGTGCGTCACCGGCAACTCCTCCCAGTACCGGGCGGGGCCCGCAGCTGTGCTGCCCACGACGGGAATCCAGTCCGCTGCGAGGGAAACAGTGGGAGTACGCGGACCTGCCGGGGGACTCGCAGCGGACTCACCGGAAGACTCAGGCTCGGCCCCGGTCAACAACCACTCCAGCCGCGCTCCCGTAAGTCTGGAGACTTGCACCAGCAGTTCCACCGGCGGCACGCGATCAAGTTCGTACAAGGTGTACGAACTTGGAGTGATTCCCAGATCGCGGCACAATTTGGACCGGCCGCGATCTCCGTAGTGCCGCCTTCGGATCCGCCGCAGTCGTTCGCAAATGTCTGAGGTAGGGTTGGTCACGTGAGAGAACTCGCTTGCTTGAATTTACGCGATCGCGTAATATCATTCCAAGCTCAGGCAGGCAGACCTCGGAGATCAGTCATGAAACGCTCGTCAATCGCCATCCAGTTTGGCACGGATGAGGCGTATTTGCAAATCCAACGTGATTTGAGGGGCGTCCAGGAGCTGGGGCGCATGCAGTTCGAATTACTCAAGAGCGTTCAAGATCGCATCGCGAAACTGGTGCCCCATGCCTCAGCGGCGGGGAAGGCGAAGAAGCGTCCGTCCTGAATCCCGGCCCGTGGGATAGGCTTCCAGCCGGTCATTGACCGGAGACGACCGGCGCGAAGCCTAAAGCATTTCCCGTTTGGGTGTCGCCGAAAGTCACGTGCCTCTCGCCGCACGTCGGGCAAGCCCGACGGCTAACAAGGGCCTAAAATAGCTTCCGCTGGCCTTCGGAGATCACGCCCGGAATCCCTGCCAGCGGGTACTTCTTCCCGATATGCTCGTACCCGTTCGCGGTCAGCACCCGCCCGCGCGGAGTGCGCTGAATCAGTCCAGACCGTAGCAGGAACGGCTCGACATCATCTTCGAGTGTATCCGGCGGCACGCTCATGCTGTGGGCCAGTGACGACAGTCCCGCTGGCCCCCCGGCGAAGACTTTGTACAGCGTCTCCATGTACCGCCGGTCCTGCTTCTCCAGTCCCAACTGGTCGATCTCCAGCATCTGCAGGGCCTCTTTGGCGATGGCGTCGGTGATCTCGCCCTTGGGGTCTTGCAGCGTGGCGAAGTCGCGGGTCCGCATCAGCAGGTTGTTGGCCTTGCGCGGGGTCCCCTGGCTGCGACGGGCAATTTCGAGAGCCGCTTCCACGCTGATCGACGTACGCAGCTTCTTGGCGTTGCGACGCACGATCTCGGTCAGGTCTTCTGTCTCGTAGAAGTCGAGATGCTCGCGATAAGGAAACCGGTCTCGCAGTGGAGCGGTCAGCATCCCCGAGCGAGTCGTCGCCCCGATGACGGTGAACGGCTTGAGCTGCATGTTGATCGTGCGGGCGTTGAGGCCGTCGCCCAGCGCGATGTCCACGCGGAAGTCCTCCATCGCCGGGTAGAGGAACTCCTCGACAGCGGGCGGCAGGCGGTGAATCTCGTCAATGAACAGCACCGACCCGTGCGACGCATTCGTCAGGTACGGGAGCAGATCCTTCGGAGCGGTGATGGCCGGGCCGGCTGCGATCTGCAACTCGACGCCGAGTTCCTTGGGGATCACGGTCGCCAGCGTCGTCTTGCCGATCCCCGGAGGACCATCCAGCAGCAAATGCCCCAGCGTGTCGCCGCGTTTCTTGCAGGCATCCAGCATGATCCGGATCAGGTTCACGACCTTCTTCTGGCCGACCACCTGATCGAGGCGTTGCGGCCTCAGCTGTTCGTC
Organism: Planctomycetota bacterium; assembly: GCA_043743415.1. Classification (GTDB taxonomy): domain Bacteria; phylum Planctomycetota; class Planctomycetia; order Planctomycetales; family Planctomycetaceae; genus TH-plancto1. The sequence continues at coordinate 1,093 of JAYTWO010000336.1, read as the reverse complement.
GAACGCCTCGTCTTCGACGTTGAAATCGGTCACGCGCGGCATCGCCGAGGGCGGAGCCTCCGCTGCGGCATCCGATTGAAAGACAGGTTCACGCGCCATGACATTCCCTCCCTGGGACCACGATCCGCCTCATCGTAGAGGGCGGAGGCTCAAGTTGCGAAGGATACCCTCCCGCCTCTCAGAGGCCAATCACACAAATTTGAGTATTTGTCCCACACCTGCGAATTGATATGACAACAAGCTGTCAGCAGTTGCGGTCTAATGCCGAGAGGAAGTCACCGCGTGTCAGTGCGGAAGACTCAAGTGATCCCTGACCCAGTTTGTGAGCTTGGAGCTGTCTAATGGTTGCTGCCCAGATCTATTGCCCGCATTGTGGAAGTCCCATCTCCGTATCCGCAGCGTGTGGCGTCACCCGGCTGAGAGAGGCCATTCGTCTGCAAGCCGAGCGATTTGGAGTGGAAGCGGTGTGTACCGGCTGCCAGGAGGGATTTCTCTACTCGAAGTTCCGAGTGATCCCCCGCACAGAGCCGGGCCGGTCTTCACGAGACGTGTAGGACGGAGCGTCCCACGTCAAGTGGCAGGCACTTCGGAATTGGCCATTTCCACATCGACGGCCCAGCTGCCCCGCAGCAGGCCCGGTCGAGGTAGGTAATCATCAACAGCCCACAGGCCAACGCGAGAATGTCAGAGCGGACGCGCGTGGGTTCGGTGGCCTCCCGAGAGGTCGCGAGAATGCCATCAGCGGAGGAGGCGGACGAGTAGGTCAACAGCGGCCACTCCCGGAGCGGATGCGATAGTCACCCACCAGATGTAACGTCGAATGCCCCATCGACACAAGGCAGAGCCGGTTCGAAAGAACACACCAGATTCCGAAAAGATTTTTCTGGACAAACTGTAATCCGCCGATAGCATCTCTCCTTCTTGCGAATTCGGACCGCCGTTCGATGATCCGACCGGAACAGATCACCTAATCGCCGCTGAGGAGTACGTCATGGCCCGCCGTCTTCCGTCTTCCGTCTTCCGTCTTCCGTCTTCCGTCTTCCGTCTTCCGTCTTCCGTCTTCCGTCTTCCGTCTTCCGTCTTCCGTCTTCCG
>JAYTWO010000335.1:0-1815 GCA_043743415.1 Planctomycetota bacterium | reverse complement strand
TTTGATGTCGTGCGGTTGGCCGATTTGAAAGCAGCGAGTCTGACGGTTCGACTGCTTGAGCCGCTGGTGCGATTGCTGAGTGAGTTCTGTCGGCGGTTGTTTTCTGAGTCGCTTCCGGACGTGCAGCGGGATCTGCATGTCTCCGGGGCGGCTCGGGCGTGGAAGCCGGAGGAGTGGCTGGCGGCGACGGTGATTCATGCGGTGCTGTTCGCGCTGCCCGGCGGGCTGTGGTGTTTGAGGGAGTTCGGCCTGTCGGGGCTGGTGATGGCCGGGGTGTTGGTGGTGATGGTAGGGGTGATGCTGCGACGGCGGCTGCATTCCCAGGCGGTCCGGCGGATGTGGCGGATCAAGACGCGGCTGCCGTATTTTTTGGATCTGGTGAATCTGTTGATGGAGGCGGGGGCGACGTTCATGAACGCCCTCCGCGAGGCGGTGCGGGAGTTCTCCGAGCAACCGGTGGGACAGGAGTTCGGGCGGATGCTGACCGAGTTGAGCCTCGGTCGCGCGCGATCCGCAGCCCTCGAATCGATGCGAGACCGCCTGCAAGATGACGAGATCACCAGCCTCGTCGGGGCGATCATCCAAGGCGAAGAGCACGGCTCCCCACTGGCCCACGTGCTGCGCGGGCAGGCCGACTTCCTCCGCATTAAGCGAACTCAACGGGCCGAAACGATGGCGGGCGAAGCGGGCGTGCAGATGCTCTTCCCGGCCATGCTGGTGATGATGGCCACCGTGATCGTGATCCTGGCCCCGTTCGCCATGGAGTTCGTCACCGGGAGTTTCTTCGACCGGTAATGTGGGATAGGCTTCCAGCCTGTCATTCCGGTGACTGGCAAATCATGACAGGCTGGAAGCCTATCCCACGGGCGAACGTAGCTACCTCTCGCCGGTCAGTTCCGCGATCTCCTGCGCCGTGAACTTCCGCTCCAGTCTCGCCCCCATCTGGGCCACCACACGCGCCGCAGCGTGCGAGGCGAGATGCCCCGCCTGCTTCCAGGTCAGTCCATTCGTGATCCCGTACAGAATCCCGGCAGCGTACATATCCCCGGCACCGGTGGTATCGATGGCCTTGACCGCCACCCCTTCGATGGGGATCACCTGACCCTCGTGCATCAGGATCGACCCATCGCCGCCGAGCGTCAGCGCGACGTTCTCGGCGTGCTTGTGGATCTCCCGCGCACACTCAATCGGGTCATGCTGACCGGTCAGGGCGCGGGCCTCATCCAGGTTGCAGAACAGCAGGTCGACCGGGCCTTCGATCAGCTTCAGAAACAGATCGCGGTTGTACTGAATCAGGAATGGGTCCGAGACGGTGAAGGCCACCTTCACGCCGTGCTTCTTGGCCAGTTCGATGGCTCGCAAGGCGGCACTTTTCGTCGGCTCGCCGCCGAACAGATAGCCCTCGATGTAGACGTACTTGGCCTTCTTGATCTCCGCTTCGAGGATGTCGTCCGGCCCCAACTGGCTCGACGCAGCGAGATTGGTGAGCATCGTCCGCTGGGCGTCCTCGGTGATCAGGACCACGCAAGTGCCGGTCCGTCCCTCGATCGGGGTGGCCTCAATGCTGACCCCCATTTTCCGCATGTCGCCCAGGAAGAACTCGCCGATCTCGTCGCGTCCGACCTTCCCCACATAGGCGGCCTTCCCACCGAAGTCCGCCACCCCCATGATCGTGTTGGCCGCCGAGCCCCCAGCACAGCGGTGCAACCCTGCCCCGTGCAGCTTGCCGAGCACCTGCTCCTGGGTCGGTTCATCGACGAGGGTCATGATCCCCTTGGCGAAATGCAGATCGGCCAGCACCGCATCGGCGACACG
>JAYTWO010000334.1:0-1503 GCA_043743415.1 Planctomycetota bacterium | reverse complement strand
CGGTGGCTTGGCGGGCGGGCCAGCGCCACGTAGGACGGGCAAATGTGCCCGTCCCCGCTGTGTCTGACCCGCCCGAACGAGTCCACATGGGCAGCCAGTCGCCCCCGGCCCATGTCACTCGCTTTCGACGCGCGAACGTCGCTCGGGACGGGCCAATGTGCCCGTCCTACGGTGGTGGGCGAAGCCCACTCTGTGTCTCCAGCCGCTGCCGCGCCAGATCGGCCCACGGGCCGCGCGAGTCGAACGTCAGGTACTGCTGCCACAGGGCCACCGCTTCATCGCCGCGCCCGAGTTCGGCCAGCGTCTCGGCCTTTTGTAACACGGCGTCCGGGTAGTCGGGATGGACATCGAGCGCGATGTCGAACGCCAGGATCGCCGCGTCCGGCTCCCCGACCTCGCGATGCAGACTGCCGATCTGCGTCCACGCTTCCAGGTAATCGTGATCCAGTTCCACCGTCGCATAGAAACGCTCCAGTGCCCCACGCGGGTTGTCGATCCGGGACAGGGCCTCGGCCAGATGGAATTGCAGATCGGCGGTCGGCGGACCGGCCATCAGTGCCAGCCGAAACGCCTCGACCGCTTCGCTTAACTCGCCGTTGTCATAGTGCGCACAACCACGATCAAACCAGTCCTTCGCGGTTTCGGTGTTCGGTGCCCAGGCTCGATCCAGTCGCAACTGAAACGGCGGCTCGCGATCTCCGGGTGGCTGTGGTTTTAGCGGACTCTGTTCGTCAAAACTGAACAGCCTCTGCCGGGTCGAGGGCACCAATAGTCCATGTTCGTCCCGCACCAGCACCCGCTCGTTGCTGGCCAATATCTCCAGCTGTTCGAGGGGCCGCATGTCACCGCGTACGACGCTGGGAAGGGTTCGCAGACTGGCCTCTAACTCTCGGCGCGAGACGCCCGAGAGGAGTAACTCGCTCAGCTTGCGAACGCTCGTCACCTCTTGAAAGTCGAAGTAAGGCAGCCGAAAGACCCGTTTCACGGCCCGAATCAGACCCAGCCGCTCCCACCCGCGAATCAGATGCACCGACACCTTGAGTAGCCCGCTGAGCATCGCGGGCGTATAGAGCCGCCGGACCTCGGCCTGCTGCTCCGTCAGCCCCAGGGCCTGCAACCAGTCCGACTCGTTGAGTACACGAATCGCTGCCCCTTCGGCCTGGAGCCGCTCGACCTGTTGCAGCTTCACGCTCGGCTGTCCGTCCTCTTCGAGCGGCCAGCCCTCCTCACCGACGACCAGCAGCGTGGTGTGGCGGCTGACATGCTCGGTGGCGACACCCCCATGTGTGGCGATTAACTCAGCCGCCTGCGCATGGGTCATGGAGGCCAGCGTGCCGGTCAGGGCGACACGCTCTCCGTCGAGAATCAGTGAGTTGAGCAGAGGTTCAGACACGGTGGGATCAAGACGCAGGCTGGGGGGTACTGCCATATCGTAAGCTGTCAGCGCTCCGCTTTCAGCGGTCAGGCTAAGAATCGTGGAGTGTGGATCGGGAATGTCGGCGA
>JAYTWO010000333.1:0-9012 GCA_043743415.1 Planctomycetota bacterium | reverse complement strand
GCGTTTCCGGAGTTGGTCGCTGTCCAACTGTGCCAGAGTTACAAGAGTGAGATTACGCTCAAGAACCGCGCCGTGGGTGGGTGGAGCATTGCCAACGGGAACGCCGATCTCGACGCTCTGCTGGCCGAGAAGCCTCAGCTGATCGTGATGGCCTATGGCATGAACGATGTCGGTCGGCGTGACCCGGCATGGTTCAAGGGGCAGGCTGAGCAGTTCATTGAGAAGGTGCGGAAGGCCGATCCGCAGATCGAGATGATCCTCGTGACGCCGATGCTGGGGCACGTCGAGTGGGTGCATACGCCGCGCGAGATGTTCTTCCGCTATCGCGACGAGTTGCAGTCGCTGTGCGGGCCGGGGATCGTGCTGGCGGATTTGACCTCGGTGTGGCACGAGCTGTTGCAGAACAAGCACGACCTCGATTTGACCGGGAACGGACTCAACCATCCGAATGATTATGGACACCGGTTGTATGCACAGGTGTTGCTGGCGTTGCTGGTGGAGCGGGCCGGGAAGTGATTGCTCGTTGGCGCGTCCGTAGGACGGGCACATTTGCCCGTCCCCGCGCGATGTCCAGCCACCAGAAACCGCCCCGTTGGGAAGCCGAACATCGTGCCCCACCGAGACGCCGAACGCCGGAGTGGACGGGCAAATGTGACGCGCCCGACATAAGTCGAAAATCAGCGAGTTGCCCCCTCTGAAACACTGGGTTTTCTGAGGTGTTTTCGTCCGATATCGACTTTTGTCGGGCGCGTCAAATGTGCCCGTCCTACTTTATAGGCGATGTCGCTCCGCGACTCGCATTCCTATCGCCGATCGACTGACGCCACTCGGTTGATCGCTGGCTGGCGGGAGGACTCTCAGTCGCGGAGCGACATGAGCGACGGGCGGCGAATCTTGCCGCTTGGGTGACTCCGACGGCGACTTCGCGGAGAGATTCCCCGGTGGCACTTCATTTTTCATGAACTGCCCTCAGCAGACTCGCGCATCTGCTCTAAACTCGTCCGAGTCCAGGGGAGTCCTTGCCTCCGGCTTTCCATGTCCCCCCACAGGCCCACGCGGAATGCAGACCGTCATTGACTGGCTCAAGTGGCTGATCGGCCTCGCCAATCCCGACAACCTCCAGAAGGCGGTCAACCTGTGGGGGCCGCCGTGGGTCGGGTATCTGGTCTTGGCGGCCATCATCTTCAGCGAGACGGGGCTGCTCGTGGGGTTCTTTCTGCCGGGCGATTCGCTGCTCTTTGCCGCCGGATTTCTGGCCAGCCAGGACATCTTCTCGATTGTCCCGCTGGTCCTGGTGCTGAGCGTGGCCGCGATCGTCGGGGACGCGGTGAACTACCAGATCGGCAAGCGGATGGGAGTGCATGTCTTCGACAAGGGGCGGTTGCCGTTTATCAAGCACGCCCATTTGATGCACGCCAAGGCGTTCTACGAACGGCATGGCGGAAAGGCGATTATCCTGGCCCGGTTCGCTCCGCTGGTGCGGACGTTTACGCCGTTTGTGGCCGGTGTGGCCAAGATGAACTACCGGCAGTTCGTGCTGTACAACATCGCGGGCGGCATCGGCTGGGTCGTATCGATGACTGTGGCCGGTTACTTCCTGGGTCAGTTGTCGTGGGTCAAAGCCAATTTCGAAAAGGTCGTGCTGGGGATCGTGTTTGTCAGCCTGCTGCCGATCGTGCTGGGAGCCTGGAACGCACGGAACTCACCACCGCAGCCAGTCGCGTCTGACGAACCCTCTCCCGGAGCCACGGAATGAAACGGTCTTCTCTAATTCTGTGTGTGTGTCTGCTGTCTCTGGGATGTGGCGAGTCACCCGCTCCGAGCGAGGCCGTCTCGTCGGGTGAGGAACTCCGTCTCCCCGCCAATCTGGCGATCACCGAGAGGTCACTCGATGAACCGCTGACGGACGACGAGGTACTGGCCTTCATGGATCTGGTGCAGTCGCTCCCCGGTGGAAAGCCGCCGGAGTTGGCGCCCGTCCCCGGCAGCGTGGGCCCCAAAGCCCGTACCCCGGAAGAGTCGGTCACCGCCAGTCGACAGGCGGTGCGTGACGCCCTCACCATCGATACGTTGATGCAAGGCTGGGCCCCGCGCTCGGCGGTCCGCCGTGTACTCACCGAACACCGGGTGACGCCGCGCGCATTGACCAGCGTCATGCTGCGGATGAGCTGCGCACTGGCAGCCGATGCGATGGGCGGTGCCAGGAACGTGGCGGCTCAGCGCGTGATCGCGGATGAGAAGGTGGAATCGCTGGTGGCCCGGATTCACCAGCATGAACGATCCCACACGAAGCCCCCCGAGTCGCTGTGGAATGCCCTCGACGAGGCGGCCTCGCTGGCCGAGTATCTGGCTTTGCTGTCGTCGGTCTCCCCGGAAAGCCAACAGTTGGTCGCCCAGCACCGAGAGGAATTACGGGCGATGCTCCCGGCGACCTCGAATGTGTCGACGACTCGCGAGAGCCGCGAAGACCACCGCATCACTCCGATCAGTTTCGAAGAGCCGGTACGGAACGCGAAGACTCGGCGTCGCTGAACCGGATGGAGGCGATGTGGCTTCTTCCACTGGTGATGTGGGCCGAGCCTGAGACGCTGTCAATCCATCCGTGTCGCCTTTCGCTCCGCGAAAGATGACGCTCCCGGCAGGTAATTGTTGGACGACTCCTCCGTACGACTAACGGCCCAAGTTTTTGCTCCCTGCGCGAATTGACGAGGGCCAGCAAATAATCTGTACCCCGCAGGGGTTTCACATCCCAGCCCAGGGTCGCGACGCAGGAGCGCACCCTGGGAAAGCTGGCCGTAGCACGCCAACCCTGAAGGGGTTGTCCACGCGCTCGGCACGGTTCGATCGCGGTTCGGTGTGGAACCCTTTCAGGGTTCATTCTCGCGAGGCTCGTTGACCCAGGGTGCGCGACCAAAGCGTCGCGACCCTGGGCTGTGATGTGCCACCCTTTCAGGGTGCAGAGGCCGCCCGACTGTGAGGTTTCTGGCTGACCGCTGATCGCTGATAGCTGACTTCCCCTTTGGTTGCGGCTACGCCGCGCTGAGATTTTAGATCCCAGCGACATCGCCACCTATGACGGATACGCGCAGCTTCCGGCTGCGACCATTGAGGTCTCGACCAGATCCGGGTTGGCCACGATGGGGAACGACATGGTGAACTGCGTGCCCCGTCCGGGTTCGGAGGTCATGCGGATCTTCCCGTGCTGGGCCTCGACCAGTCGCTTCACCAGATCGAGTCCCAAGCCGGTACCGCGTTTTCCTTTGGTGGTGAAGAACGGCTCCCAGACCTTGTCTTGGATAGCATAGGGAATCCCGGTCCCGTTGTCGGCGACACTCAGCTCCGCTGTCTCAGGACTGCATGTCAGATGCACGGCCACCAAACCGTCCAGCTGGCCCTCAATGGCATCCATCGCATTGTGGATGAGATTCGTCAGCACTTGGTACAGCTTCAGCTTGTTGCCCAGAATCACCGGGTCGCAACGCAGGTCGGCCACGATCGACGACGCGGCGATCGTGCGGTCGAAACGCAGGAACGACAGCATCTCGCGAATGACATCGGAGGGACTCACCTGATGGAGTACCACTTCGGTCCGCTCGTTCCGGACGGTGGCCTTGATCTCCTCGAGGAGCTTCTCGAGTCGATCATGAGAGTCACGGGCCATCTGGGCCAACTTCGACAACCGGGGATCGTGAGCATGGTCGTCTTCAATCGCTTCAATCAGCGGCAGCACATTCAGTTGGTTGCCCATTTCGTGGGCGATGTCGGCGGTGGCGTGTCCGAGAATGGCACGCTGCTCGCTGATCAGCAGTCGCTCCATCAGGCTGGTGTTCTCGATCGCCATGTCGTGCGCTTCCATCGCACGGCGAATCACCGATAGCAATTCAGTCCGTTGAAAGGGCTTGCGGACGAACTGGAAGACTTGCCCCTTATTGATTGAGTCGATGATCGAATCGGACTCGGCATACCCGGACAGGATCACCCGCTGGATGTGCGGATGCTTTCGCCGGATCAGCGAAAACATCTCGACCCCGGTCATGTCCGGCATCCGCTGGTCAGCGATCACGACCGGGATCGGCAGTTCATCAATCATCTGTAGTGCTTCGGCGGCACTATGAGCCAAATGAACCCGGAAGTCGTCTTCGAAATTGGCTTCGAAGACCACCAGATTCGATTTCTCGTCGTCGACGTACAGGATGTCCCGTAGTTCCGACATGCGAGTCCACCCTTCACAGCCCGCGAGAGGTCTCCGATCATTCCCCAGCACTGCTTCCGTGACCCTGAGCGAAGGTGGGATGCACACGATGGGACTTATCGGCGAGGGGAGTCTGGCAATTCCATCGCATTTCGCTGTCGACATTCCACCCGCATAATGGTTACGAGCGTGCGGGTGGGTACGCGAAATGCGTGTAAAACAGACGCGCCGGGCGTCGAGGGTGTTCAGCGGGTTGTCGGGGCCGCCCCCTCGCCTTGGATGTCCGGCTCCACCGGCGAAGTGGCAGTCACGCACAGGTCATCCAGCCACACATTCCCCAGCCCCTTGAGTTCGAAGATCAGCCGCATCTCACCGGAGTGGGCGACTTCGCGAAAGTATTCGAATGCCTGCCAGTCCCCGTTCTGGGTCGGCTCCCGGAACCGTAAGGCTCCGACCGTCCCGACCAGCGAGTCATACACGAGTAACCCCTCGGTAGAGGCATCCAGAGGCTGCTTAATCCGCAAGCGACCCTGCACTCGGATGATCTGTCCGGTTATTACGGGAATCGCCGGGCTGGTCACGGAAACGGGAGTCTGCTCCCAATTGGGCAGTGGGGGTTTGTCACCCGCCGGGAGAGCGGCCCCCAGGTGCAGGCACGCTTCGCCCGGTGGACCCACGAGCGCTGCTGTTTTGAGGATTGGAGAGCCCTCGGGGAGTTCCGAAGTCATCGTCCATTCCACGAAGACTCGGTCGCTGTCAGCGAACCCGCCGGACGGGAGCCGGTTCTCGCTTTCGGGTCCGGCCAGCTTCAGAGTCGCTTTCATCCGATAATGGTCGGGGAGGGTTTGGAAACAGATCGTGTGCGGACTGGAGGCCGGGGAGTTCTCCGATCGAACGGCATTCTTCCAATGGCTCTGCTGGAGCGAGCGCAGATTGGCCAAGGCCCTGCGCGCGGGGATCTCCACTTCGGTAAAACGCCCGGCTTTGTGGAGTTTTTCGGCTTGGTCCACGAGATGACTCGCATCGCGCAGGGCGCTTTCCGCTTTGGTGACCGACGGGGCCTGGGCCTGCAACAACTGGTGATGAATGTCCCGCACTCGCGCGAGCTTGGCACGTGCCAGGCTGGCCCACGCTTCGGAGGCCAGCGGACGCACTTGTGTCAGTTGGGAGGTCAGGGTGTCTTTGGCCTGCTGATCGGTCGTCACGAGCAGCACGGCGGACTGGTTGATCTCCTTCAGGCGGATTTCCGTGCCACCGGGGACATCCTTCGTATCCAGTGTGTGCTCGTTCAGGCCGGTCGTCGTCAGTTCGCAGACTTGCAGGATCTCTCGATTCACCAGAATGCGGACATCTTGTGCGACCATCCAGCCGGGTTGATACTGGGCCGTGTCCTCCAACCAATTGAGCAAAATCAGCATCCCTTGGTCGCATTCCAGCACGGTCGCCTGGATCTGCCGAGCGGCCACTCCCTCGGGTGAAATGTCCACACTTCCGGGACGGACATCCCAGTCGGAGACGAGGGCGGATCGGTTCGTGGACGATGTCATCCCGATCTGCACTCGAGCGTGTTGCAAGACTTTGGCTGTGGCCAGCCACGGCTCCAGCAGGCGGATGCGGTAGTTCATGAGTTCAATGGCCCGGCGGCATTCCTCCGCGCCCAGGCGATCGCTCTCCAGGGAATCAAACGTCAGGTAACCAATCCCCTTGAATCCCGCGGCGAGTGCGATATTGCCTTGCATCCAAATCTGTTCCGGCTCGACGACCGGAACGGTGGACCCGGCGGGACGCGAGGCGATCAATTCCTTGGCGGGACTCGTCGGGATCAGCGTGAACTTCGGCTTCCCCGGCAGGCCCATGCGAATCCGCTGATCGAGCGAATCGGCATACATGCGGGGGGTTTTGGTGGTGTGCAGGATCGAGCGACTGGTCCCGACCAGGGAGAGCTGGCGGTGGAACTCGCGTTCCTTGCCCACCACATCGGCCATGATGGGGCGAGCCCGTTGACGGTCGGCGTCACGGACCATCTCGGCCCAGGCGGACGCCTGTTGCAGGCGGGAGGAGGGGATCTGAACATCGAGCATCCAGAACAGGATCGCATCGGTGTGTGCGGTAAACGGCAGCAACCCCGCCGGCTCGGACGAGTCGGTCTCCAGGTCGGGCGGGGGCGGGGTGGCCATGACCCCCAGTCCGGCCTCGGTCATCTGTTGCAGCAATTGGCGGTCCTCGTAGTCCGGCACCCACACGACGTTGCACAGCGACTTCTGGAGTGACGCGGTCGATTCCCCGTGATACGGCACGAACATCGGGAAGAAGGGCAGCCCATCGAGGAGTACCCGATCATCGCCGATGCGAATCCGGGGGCTGAGTCGGTCGGGTTTGTCGATATCGTTCGAGTCCGGGTCTGTTCCGACGTTCTGAGGGGTGACGACGGGGGACAGCTGCAAGTCATCCATCGCCAGCCCCCAGGTGACCTTCTCATCCGGGAGACGCAGAGAGATCTGATCGACGTAGGCTCCTTCCGCGTTGGCGTTCCGAGTTCCGACCTGCAAGGCCAGATTGCTCCGCACGCGGCGCATGGTCTCTTCAAAGTTGCGATCCGACAGATCGACGGCCAGTTGTTGCCACTGGCCGCTGCCTTTGTGGATGTCGCCTTTGACATCGACCACGAGCCTCTGGCCGGTCCGTTGATCGGTCTGATTCGGCAGCCGGACCCGCACCCAGACCTGGATCCCGGGATGATCGGCCCACACCCACACCGAGACTTTTAACTCATCAAACCGGAGGGCCGGGGGGAGCTTGTGAGTGAGTGTGGCGAACCCGTCGTTCGCGTACGTCTCCAGCAACAAGGCTTCCGACCGCTGCCCGGAGTGAATGATCTCTGTGGTGCGCTCGTGCCTTAAAGACTTGGCGCGTGAGATGCCCCGGACGAATTGCCACGACTTGGTTTCCGTCTCGAAGCCTTCGATCAAATCTCCCGCCCAAATCCGGGTGACCAGGCTGCATAGAAACACGGACACCAGCAGCGGGTAGACCACTGAATTCCGAGTCAGTTTCGTGGTGTGGCGAGGAACATCAGTCAATCTGGGCGATCCCTCACAGACGGGGGAGTGTGTCTCGTTCATTCCCCTCATGTCGGGGCGTCTGAAGCCTTGGATCCACATTCTCGTTCGAAGTCTCCCTCCAGAGGCCGCAACTTCGGAATAGTCGTCCCAGTTGAAACGCCATTCTCCGAAATCTCACGAATGAACTTGACGAGGTTCAAGTTTCACTCTCACGACCACCCGGTGTGACGCATCGATCACTCTCGGTGCTCAACTCGTTCTTTTACAACAAGTTACAACATTCACCAAGAGGAATGTTGCCGTATCGCCACAGCACCGAAAAAACGTTACCTGGCGAGATTCGCCGTAACCTCCAGTATACACGCGAGTTAGACCAGGCTGTTGCAAATGGGGAACACCCCTCACAGAATGAGCGAACCGATTACTTCCCCGGCCTGCCGGTTTTGGAGTTGTGCATGTCCACCCCTGGTCCGCGATTTCCGTCCGATCAAGATGATCTTCCCCGCGAGCTGCTCGAGCTCGGTCGGCGGGTGGCCACCCTGCCGGACCCCCATTACGACCGTCTCGTCGACCCGTATGCTCAAGTCGTCGACTGCTTCAAGCGACGCAAGCGGATTCTGATCCTCGTTCAGGAGGCCCTGTCCCAGCTGCGGCTCGACATTAAGTATCTGATGTTCGATCTCGATGTCACCCGCCAAGAGCGGGATGAACTCAAGGCTCAGTTGGAGCAGAGTGAACGAGACGGCATGTAGCCATCATTGTGGGAGTCGAGGCTGAGCATCCTCCAGCGAAGATGATCGTTGTCGCAGTCTCGCGATAACTGCAGCCGCTCACCAGATGGACCGGTGTGCGGCTGAGGGATGTGTTGAGTCGTTCACACCGCTGGGTGCGTGTCGGTTCCGTTTGGGAATCGCTGGGATCAGGGGCACGCCGGGCGAACCCGACAGCTCACATGCCGTCGCGACACGACCGCACGACCGGGCGTTAAATCACGCCGCCGTGTGTGCGGTAGGGCGTGGCCAGGTCGGGCATGTCGAAGCCCCAGATGCGGTCCCAGATTTCCGGGATATGCCGGTAGGATTCCGATTGATAGATCAGCTGCTTCACACGGTGGTCTGGATTGGGACTCCAAATCGGCACAATGCAGCCGACCTGAATACCCATCAGCAGTGCGAACAGAAGACTCGTGGCGATCTTGCGCATTTGGAGAGTTCCTCCCTGACTCCGGTCTGCTACGCGATCAGGGGTTGCGGGGGCCACACCCTGAATCACGGCGGTCCGTGGACCGCACGCTCACGATGCTCGATGCACCGCGTGCCCGGATTCCCTTGTGGGGAGACCTAACCTGGATTCACCCAAGTCCCGCTGTGAGGCGGGATTTGTGGCGAACCGGGAGAGGTAGCGCCGGAATCTCCATCGTCCGAGTCATCGTCGTTGTCCGAGTCGAAGTTGCCTTCGAGCAGGACCGCGCCCCTCTTCTCCAGCAGGAGGACTTGTTCCTCCATCTCTTTGCCGGGTTTAAAGGTCACGACGTACTTCTCAGCGACTTCCACGCGTTCGCCGGTGCGAGGATTGCGAGCCTTGCGGGCTGCTCTCTTCTTCACCTCGAAGACTCCGAAATTGCGCAATTCGATTCGATGTCGAGAGTCACCGACCAAGGTGGCGATGATGGCCTCAAACGTTTTCTGGACCACTTCTTTGGTCTTCAGTTGCGTCAGGCCGCACTCTTCCGAAATCGTTTTGACAATCTCTTTCTTC
>JAYTWO010000332.1:0-19180 GCA_043743415.1 Planctomycetota bacterium | reverse complement strand
GAAGCTGGGGCCAGACTTCAAGGGGGCCAGCAAGCGACAGATTCGCGAGCAACGCAACGCCGTGGGCCAGAAGCTGTTTGAGGCCGACGAACTGCAAACGCTCCTCACAGCCGCTTCGACCTCCATGCGGGCCATGATTTTGCTGGCGATAAACTGCGGTTACGGCAACACCGACATTGCCACACTGAGGGAGTCCCACATCGCCAAGGGCTGGGTGGGATCTCCGGGGCAGTCCAATCGTGTGTGATCGATAACGTATCGAGTCCGCAGTGATGAGACACAGCTGCCCTAGGCTCGGGGGTTGCTCCCCGACCGAACGACGGAACCTGAAACCGTCTGGCCAGCTGTCCTTTTCCTCTTTCAGGATTCGACCTTTCAGGGGGCGACGGCGATGGCCAGGAAGTAATCCGCTTCAGAGCAGAAGCCTACTCCGAAGAAGCCTGTTCCGCCGATGCACCCGAAGCCGGAACGGGTGACGTATCGCAGTGATGACCAGACTGTTGACATCAAGGCAATGCTCGGCATGCTGGCCGACCCGACGTTCGACGGGCTGGACGAGCTGCAATCGACTCTGGCCGATCTGAAGGCCAAACGTGACGCGCTGACAGCTCGCCTCAAGCCACAGGCCGGTCCCGCCAAGCCGGAACCCACCGAGGACGAACTCCGGACCTGGGCCTTAAAGCAGTTCGCCGGACTCCACGAACTGACCACGCGAACAGAGATCACCCTCCCGGACCGCCAGCTGGTCGAAGCCTTCGTCGAGCGGATCGAGATTAATCCGGAAGAGAAAACCGGCGTGGTCATCCTCGCCGGAGGCTTGGAAAACGCCTACCGGGAAGGCTCCACACGCGAACCCATAGGGGATTTTATGGGCGCTCACGAATGGTGTTTCTAGGGGTGGAAGGAAGGTGCCGCCCACACCTACCTCGGCCCGAACAACGCGACCGACCTCTGGCACATCAAGAAGGTCAACCCGCAGAGCATGGTCCACTTGACCGAGAAGCCGGTCGAACTCGCCGTGCGGGCGCTGCAGTACTCCTCCCGCTCCGGCGAAAACGTCCTGGATCTCTTCGGCGGCAGCGGTTCGACGCTGATCGCCGCCCAACAAACCGGACGGCGAGCGTTCCTGATGGAACTCGATACGTTGTATTGCGACGTGATTGTGCAGCGGTGGGAGCAGTTCACGGGGTTGAAAGCTGAACGGGTTTCGTCCTACATGGTAGTGACGTGAAAGTCCTTCGGTCGGAACAATGTGTTTGCAATTAATACCTGGCATTATTTTGAAGTGGTGTTAGCTTCAACCCAAGCTATACTGTATTCATACCTCTGCAGAGTATTGCCCGTCCGAGCATGGATTCTGGGAGCAAGATCCTTCCCCCAGACAGCAAGAGGTAACATTCTTGAGCGATGAACCAGCAAGTCTTGATTTACCAGGATGGGTCGTTTCGGTTCTCGACCTGTTCGAGAAGGCGAAGTCCTTCGACGAGTACGACGTGGCTGGCCAAATCTTATCCGCCGCCAAAAATGTCGAGTCCCCAACAGCTGAGGAGAAGAAGGCAGCGGACGCGGAGTGCTGGGCGTTCAACTTCTATCCCCAATCGCCCAGAGAGCTTAGTGAGTGGAAGACCCACTTCGGACCAATGATCGTGATGGGTGACTTCCGCAACCCTGACATCGCGTGGATTGACCAAACCATTGTGAAGTATTGGGAACAGCGAATGGCGGCCGCGAAGCATCCCTTACTCCGTGCTCGATATGCCGACCTCGTTTGGGATTTGTCGAAGGTAGCATGTTCACTGAAGGCCCCCATCGACGCGGCTAGGATCGCCATCGACTGCTATGTGGCGGCGGCAGTTCTCGCGGGCTCGGACAGCGCCAGGCAGACCTCCGAACGGTTGGAGCGAGCCATTCAGCTCGCCGTGAGCGTTGGAGACACGCCAAGGGCCGAGCAAGCACGCGATGCGTTGGTGGACCTATTCACCCGCGTAAATGAGACCTGGGGCTGGGTGACGCTGTTCGACTTTTTCGAGGATTCACCCAAGATCAAGCTCAAGGCTCCCCAACAGGACGCGATAGTCGCAGGACTCGAAGCCCACGTCACAGAGGTAGCCGGAAAGCCGGAAGGCATCGATCCGGGCGGGTCACTACACGTGGCGGCCAGACTCGTAAGGCACTACCAGAAGTTGAGTCGTCAACCGGATGCTGATCGGGTTGTGCTCGCCTGCGGGAAAGCGGCAGAACGCTTCGCGGAGACAGCGGATCACACCAGGGCCTATTTCTGGCTGGACCAAGTCTTCAGGTTCTACCGCATCAACGGTCTCGACGCCGAGGCCGAACGAGTACAGATGGAAGCACGTCGGCGGGGCGAGCAGGCGCGAGGCGAGGCAATGCCCATATCAGCCGATGTGGAAGTGCCACCCGACGAGTTGGAGAAGTTCCTGACCGAACTGACGGATGGTGGACTCGATACTGCGCTTCAGAACATCGCGAGACACTTCGTGCCCCACCTCGACACCCTGCGCGACCGGCTCAAGCAGTTCCGAAAAGAGTTCCCGATGGCAACAATGTGGCCGATCGCCATGATGGCCGAGGGCCAAATGGTGGGTCAGATCGGCTCCATCGACACAGACCCGAACGGTACTCTGCTGAACGCGGTTGCCGGCGAAATCCGGCATGGCAAGTACTTCCTTGAGAAATCATTCGAGCGCCTGAGGGAAAGGTACTCTGTAACTGCCGACCAGATTGTCGATTTCCTTTTCGAGTCGGTCGCCTTCACGATTGGGTTCCGTAGCATCATCCACCAGGGCGTCGAAGCATACCTCGCCGGAGACCACCCGAAGGCGATCAGCCTGCTCGTGCCGCAGATCGAAAACGGACTCCGATTCCTCTTGCCGTTGGTCGGCCGCCCGCCGAACAAAGCAAAGCGGGGTAACCAGCCGGGGATGACAGAGAAGACAATGACCGACATCTTGGAGTACGAACCGGCCATCAAGGAAAAGTTCGGGGAGGACGCCCACCTGTATATGGTCGCGTTCCTCGCCGATTCGAGGGGCTTGAACATCCGCAATCGGATGTGCCACGGCCTGATGATGGAGGAGGACTTTAACCGCTGGGTAAGCGACCGGGTTCTGCACACGATGCTTCTGCTGGGGATGTGCAGGCGAAAAAAGTTAGCCGAGGCGGCGTCTTCTCCTGAATCCGATGAGGAGAGATAGCCGTCATCGTCAGGGGGAGACCATGGCAAAGCCCAGATTGAAACCACGTGAGAATCGCTTGCGGTCAACTCGACCGACGTATTTTTCGATTGCGGCATCATGAGAAGAAACGCCCGCACGGTTGAACGTGGGGCGTCGTCGGGGTGAAGTCGAACCCGAAATCGAAGGTCAGTTGCCGGGGCTGTAGACCGTCCCGCAGGTTTCGCAGCGGACGAACTCGTCGTCCTGCCATATGAGGCGATCAGCATCCGCTTCGCCGCAGTTGCGACAAGGAAACGCGACTTCGTTCGTTGACACCGGCGTCGGCGGGTCGAGGCGGTCGGCGATCGACAGTAGCACCTCGACCAGATCATCGGCGTCGATCAACCGCGAGCGGTGTCCGTCGTCGATCGCCTTTTGCATGGCGATGGTCACTTCGCGGATGGCGTCGGCCAATCGATGCGTTGGGTCCATCATGGTTGGCTCCTATTGCTTGAGGGGTGAACTGGCCCCGGTCGACTTTGGTGAACCGCGACTCGGCCCCCTTCTTCTGCAGCTCCCGCAGAATCGCGGAGTACAACGTCTGGGCTGGCGTCGCACCACCGGGGCTGGTCCAGTAGCCCTGCGTGGCCATCGCTTCGATCATCGCCTTGGTGGACATCGGCGTTCCGGCTTCGGTCAGAACCTTGATCGCCGCGTCGAGCTGGCTGAGCTTGCCATCGGGCTTCGTGGCCTTCGGCGTCTTGGCAGATGTATCAGCCTTCGCGGGCACAGCGGGCTTGGCAGCCTTGGCTGCGGCCTTCGTGGCGGGGGCCTTCTTCGTGGTCTGGGGAGCAGTCTTCTTCGTCGGCATGGTGGGGTCCCTTTCTGGAAGCGGTTCAAAGGAAAGGGCCTCGACCAACACGGTCGGGGCCCAAGAGGTTTCGTGATTGCGGCTGGCTCGGAACGTCCGTATCGAGCCATCTCGGGCGGTGATCTCGACCTCTTGTTGCGGCTGGTCGATCCTCACCAAGGCCCGGCATTCGTTGACCATGATCAGCCGACCCGTGATGTTGAGGTCGGGTTGCCGGAAGCGTGTTCCCGGCGGGAGATGGCTCAAAGGGCGTGGCATCGCGGCGTCCTAGCAGGGGAACCCGAGCTTCGCGGGCTTCGTCTTCGCTGACCACCTCCATCGCGAAGGCGGCGTACACCGCGTATTGGATGGCGTCGTGCATCTGCCCGGCGTGACCCCAATCGCCCTTCGGTCGCTGGGGGATCTCCATCGCAGCCGCCTGCATCCGAGTTTCGGCTGGAGATCGATGTTGAGTTGAGTACGAGAAAGGGTGCTGCAAGACCGTACATTTGAACGAAGTCCTGTCGGACATCACTGGAACAGTGGTTGACTCACCACGCGGAACTCGAGAGCATAGATCGGTGTGGGTTGATGAGTCCTTGGGGGAACTGATCTGTGCTGCGGGAAAGTCAACCAGAAATGTGTCGCTGGGCCATGCCCGAGTGGCGACATCATGCGTTCCGGTGGTGGCCATTCGCGGCGATTTTCCTCGGATTACTCCCTCGCATGGCAGCTGCGCAGGACGCTGAGTTCTTTGAGAAGAAGATCCGCCCCGTCCTGGTCGAGCACTGTTTTGAGTGCCACTCGGGGGACGAGCACGAGAGCGGGTTACGAGTTGATTCGCTGGCCGCATTGCTGGCCGGTGGGGAGCGAGGGCCGGCGCTGGTTCCGGGGAAGCCAAACGAGGGAACCTTTCTCCCCGCGGTGCGGCATGATGACACACTGCAAATGCCGCCGAACAAGAAGCTCCCGCAAGCGGTGATTGCCGACTTGACGCGCTGGGTTCAAGAGGGGGCGTTGTGGCCTAACACCGAGCCAGTGAAGATCGCTCCCCGCCAGGCAGCCCAGGAGCGTCTGCCTTCCGAGGAGGACCGGCAGTTCTGGGCCTTTCAACCGCCCCGGTCGGTCTCTGCGCCCCGCGTGGCTGATCCCGCAGGCTGGGCTCGGACTCCGATCGACCAGTTTGTTCTCCAAAAGCTGGAGGCGACGCAGCTCGCGCCGAATGCGATCGCCGACAAGCGGACTTTGATTCGCCGGGCGACACTGGCTTTGATTGGAATCCCTCCGACCCCGAATGAGGTCAACGCCTTTCTCACCGACGATTCACCTCAAGCCTTTCAGCGAGTGGTTGATCGACTCCTGTCCTCGCCGCACTACGGCGAGCGCTGGGGACGGCACTGGCTGGATGTCGCCCGGTATGGAGACTCGAACGGGCTGGATGAGAACTTGGCTTATGGCAATGCGTGGCGGTATCGCGATTATGTGATTGATGCCTTCAATGCCGATCTGCCTTATGACGAGTTCCTGCGCGAGCAGATCGCGGGAGACTTACTGCCTCCATCACCCGAACCCTCAGTCCAGCTGCGGCGAGTGGTCGCCACCGGATTCCTTTCGCTGGGAGCCAAGATGCTCGCCGAAGATGACCCGGTGAAGATGGAGATGGACATCATTGATGAGCAACTCGACACGCTCGGTAAGGCGGTGATGGGGATGACGCTGGGATGTGCCCGCTGTCACGATCATAAGTTCGATCCGATCTCAGCTCACGACTACTACGCACTGGCCGGGATCTTCAAAAGCTCGAAGACGATGGACAACTTCGGGGTCGTCGCCCGCTGGCAGGAACGCCCGATCGCTGTCCCCGAGATCGTCGCGGAGCGGGATCGCCTGACGGCTGCTGCCAATGCCATTCAATCCGACATCTCGCAGCGAGTGAAGACCGAATCCGAACGTCTGACTCAACAGGCCAGATCGCAGCTGGCGGCCTACCTGCTGGCAGCGGATCGACAGCTGCGAATCGAAGAGTCACTCAAAAACTCCAAGCCGATTGTGGATGACAATTCCCGCCGCAACGCGCCGGAGTGTGTGCTGCTCGAAGCCGAGAACTACGCGCGCGGCAACGTGTTGAAGGACACCACAAACTACGGAGTCGAGATCGGCGTTCTCGTCAACCGCGGGGAACTACCGAACTTCACAGAATACGACATCGAGATCAATCATGCCGGTCGCTTTCAGATCGACCTGCGTTATGCCGCAGCAGCGACTCGACCAACGATCGTCAAGATCGATGGCAAGCTAATCAAGAGTGATGCCGCTAGCCAGGTCACCGGCAGTTGGACCCCGGAGAGTCAGACATGGTTCGTCGAAGCCATCACAGAGATATCAGCTGGCAAGCATGTGGTACGGCTCGAAAATGCGGGCCCGTTTCCGCATATCGACAAGCTCTGTCTGGCCCCGGCGACACAGATCGGCGAGTCATTCGCATCCACCGGGGGAGCCGCCTCGCTGGAGTTGCAACCATTGATCGTGTCCAACTGGGTCAAGTTCCTGATCGCACAGCGCGAGGTGGTCGAAGGTCCGTTCTCGCTCTGGGTGCAACTGCAGACCAAGGGGACTCTCGATGGGATCTCGGATGACTCGTCGCCGCTCAATGCGAAGCTGCTCGCGGAGCCGAGACCGACGACACGGGTCGAGTTGGCTCAGCGGTATCAGGATTTGGCCGCACTCAGTGACGCTCATGGAGTTGCTCCACTGCAGAGTTTGCTGACCGCACCCGAGGGGCCGTTCTCGCTGGGTGAGAAGGCTGAGACCGCATTCTCGATGACTGTTGTCGCGGAACTCAAGACGCTGCGCGACCAGAAAGCGGCCGTTGAGAAGTCCATCCCATCCCATCCCGAGGCGATGTCGATCACTGAAGGCAAGCCGCAGAATCTTCGCATTCATCTGCGGGGCAGTCACACAACACTTGGTGATGAAGTGAGTCGCCGCATGCCGCGAGCCTTCACATTAGGCAATGAGCCCCCCATCGCGGACACCGTCAGCGGACGACTCCAACTGGCCGAGTGGGTGACCCGCCCGAACCATCCGCTCACCGCGAGAGTGCTCGTCAACCGTGTCTGGCAGGCCCACTTCGGGGAGGGGCTGGTCCGCTCACCCGACAATTTCGGCAAGCTTGGTGAAGCCCCGACTCACCCCGAGTTGCTCGACTGGCTGGCGAACGATTTCGTGCAGAGTGGCTGGTCGATCAAGTCACTTCATCGGCAGATTCTCAACTCCGCAGTCTGGCAACAGTCCACAAGCTGGAACGAAGCGGCAGCTCAACTCGACCCGGAAAATCGACTGCTCTGGCGGATGAATCGGCGAAGGCTCGAAGCCGAAGCGATCCGCGATTCGCTGCTGGCGATCGGCGGTGATCTCGATCTGACGATGGGGGGCAATTTGCTCCCGACAGAGAACCGCAAGTATGTCACCAGCACTGCGAACATCAATGTCGAGGTCTACAACGCCCCTCGCCGAACGATCTATCTCCCGATCGTGCGGAGTGCCATCTTCGACTACCTGACCGCCTTCGATTTCGGCGACCCGAGTGCCATGAGCGGCCAGCGCGATCGCACGACCGTCGCTCCCCAGGCACTGTTCCTGATGAACAGCAAGCTGGTCTCCCAGGAGTCAGAGTCGCTCTCGCGCACGTTGCTCGCTCAACCCGGAGAGGACGCCGGGCGGATCGCCGCTGCGTTCGAACGGTTTTACTCGCGTCCCCCCACCGAGAGTGAGATCGCCTCGTCACTGGAGTTCATCGCCACCTACGAGAAGAATCTGAGCGAACGCAGCACACCGCCAGACCAGACGCGACCGATGGCCTGGAAAGCGTTCTGCCGAGCCCTGATGTCGACGAGCGAGTTTCTGTATGTGAACTGAGGGGGCTGTCAGCCCTCAGCCCCAAGCCAAGACTGAGCTCTAGCGAATCACAACCATTGGACGACGGCCATGCGACACCGCAATCTCCCGACTGCTCCCCACCCATCGCGGCGAGAGATGCTCCAGCAGTCGGCGTGCGGCTTTGGAGGCATGGCGCTGTCGGCCCTGCTCCAGCAGCAAGCCGCCGCCGCGCCTGTGGGGCCACTCTCTCCCAGACCAACTCACTTCCCGGCTCGCGCGAAGCAGGTGATCTTCCTCTTTATGCACGGCGGCCCATCGCAGGTGGACACGTTCGACTACAAACCCCAGTTGACCAAGGACCACGGCAAGCCCCTGCCGTTCAACAAGCCGCGAGTCTTCTCGTCGCAGACAGGCAATCTGCTCAAGTCGCCCTGGGACTTTCGCCAGTACGGTGAGAGCGGGGCCTGGGTCAGTGATCTGTTCCCGCATGTCGCGCGGCATGTTGATGACCTCTGCATTATCAACGGGATGCACGGGTCGAACTCGCGACACGGGGCCGCGTTGCTGGAGCTGCATACTGGGAGTGATACGTTCGTGCGGCCCAGCATGGGGTCATGGATCACGTATGGGCTCGGATCGGAGAACCAGAACTTGCCGGGGTTCATCACGATCTGTCCGACATTGACGCACGGAGGAGCGACATCCTGGGGATCGTCCTTCCTGCCTGCGGATTTTCAGGGAACCGCGATCGGCAACGCCGGAATCCCCAGTGATCAGGCCAAGATCCCGTTCATCGAGAATGCCGACCATCTGGAGCGATCACTCCAACGTCAGGAACTGGACTTTGCACAGACGCTGAACCGCAGCCAATTGGAACGCACCGGCCCTGACTCCACTCTCGAGGCGCGGATCAACTCGTACGAGTTGGCGTACCGGCTCCAAACAGCTGCGCCGGAACTGCAGGAAATCACCAACGAATCAGAGACGATCCAGAAAGCATATGGCCTCGATCAGCCGCACACGAAGAACTTCGGTCGGCAATGCCTGATGGCCCGCCGCTTCATCGAGCAGGGAGTCCGCTTCGTACAGTGTTCCCACAGCTACAAGTGGGACCAGCATGGCGGGCTGAAGGCCGATCACTCGCGGAATGCGCTGGAGGTCGACCAGCCGATCGCGGCGCTTCTCGCGGATCTCAAGGCCCGAGGACTGCTGGAAGACACGCTGGTCTTGTGGGGCGGTGAGTTCGGTCGGACTCCCGTAGCTCAAGGCAACGATGGGCGCGACCACAACCCTCAAGGCTACACCATGTGGCTGGCTGGCGGCGGAGTGAAGCCCGGCATTCGCTATGGAGCGACCGACGAGTACGGCTATTTCGCCGTCGAGAATCAGGTCCACCTGCACGACCTTCACGCCACGCTCCTGCATCTTCTCGGGCTGGATCACCTGAAGCTGACCTTCAAGGTCGCCGGGCGAGACTTCCGCCTGACCGATGTGCATGGAAATGTGGTTCATGGCATTATCGCGTAACTCCTCTTGAACCGGATCGTGCCGACTCAAACGATGTCATTTGGAAGCGACGAGGAACTCAATTGCCATGCGAAAGTGCCGATGAGAACATCGTTTAGTGACCTCGCACTGAAAACGGCCAGACTTTCCTTCTTTCACCGCTCTGCCGCGGGGTGGCACCGGTTGGCTGGCTTTGGAGCCTACCGGTGTGCCTTGGCACAAGAGGTTCGCCGTGATAAAGCTCTCGGTAACAGAACCTCTTTCGGTTGCGCCGCCCCGGTAGCCCAAAGCGGCAACCGGGGCCACCCCTCCGAGGCGAACAGGTCGCCAGACTTTCCAACGCCCGCTTCACGATGGTGGGGGACTCGACAATCCCTAGCACGGCTGCGCCCTCCCTGGGTCGTTTGCGCCAATCCCTTCACAATCCCCTTGTAACCATTTTCGCAGAACTGCGGGGTGAAATGTAAAACTTTAGATGGAAGTGATAAATCGTGACGTGGGGCACGAGAGCGAATCACCGTCCGCCCAGCATCACCCGCTCGACTTCGGCCAGTTGTTCTTGGGTATTGACCCCCATTGCCTCAGTGATCTCCATCCGTTCAGAGGCCATCACCGCCCGCCCTTGCCGGCGCAGGATCTCCGCACAGTCGGTCAGGTAGAACTCCCCCTGGCTGTTGTTGGTGCGGACTTCAGCCAGGGCGGCGAACAGCGGCTGGCAGTCATAGGCGAAGCAGCCGGTGTTGATTTCGGTGATGGCCTGCTCCTCGGGCGTGGCGTCGCGTTGTTCGACGATGCGGAGGAAGTTCCCGGCGGCATCGCGGACGATCCGGCCCAGCCCGTGGTTGTTCTCGGTGCGCGCGGTGCCGACGACGCAAGCGGCGTTGTGCGTCTGCAAGTCGTCGAGCAGCCCCTTGAGCGAGGCCCCCTTCAGCAGCGGCGTATCGCCAGTCAGAACGAGTACCGGCCCTTGATGATTGCCGACGGCCTCGCGGCACATCATCACCGCGTGGCCCGTCCCCTTCTGCTCGGCTTGGAGGGCGAACTCGACATCCGGATGGTGCTTCAGGGCGGCCTCGACCACCTCGGCTTGATGGCCCACGACCACGATGACTCGCTTCGCCCCCGCAACCCGTGCCGCGTCGAGCACGTACTCGACCATGGGGCGACCGCACGCCGGGTGCAGCACCTTGGGGATCTCGGACATCATCCGCTTGCTCTTGCCTGCGGCGAGAATGATGGCGATGGCTTCAGGCATGTCGTGTTTGTCCTGTGAAAAAGTAGGGTGGGACAAGCTCGCTTGGGAGCGCTGGCCCACCATGTGTGACGTGATCCCTCGGAATGGTGGGCCTGCGCCCAAAGCGGCTGGTCCCACCCTGCGACTACTCCAACACGGTCAGTCATCGCTGATCATCGGTGATGAGGCCACTGGACGAAGGCGCATGTTAATGACCTCGACGACCAGCGAGAACGCCATCGCGAAGTAGATGTACCCCTTGTTCATGCCCGTCCCGCACCCTTCCGCCACCAAGAGCACGCCGATCAAGATCAAGAAGCTGAGGGCCAGAATCTTGATCGTCGGGTGCTTGTCGACAAAGGCACTGATCTTTCCCGCGAAGATCAGCATGACCATCATCGCCGCGACAACAGCGGCCACCATGACGGCAATCTGCTTGGCCATCCCCACGGCGGTGATGACCGAGTCGAGCGAGAAGATGATGTCGAACAGGGCGATTTGAAACAGAACCGCGTTGAAGCTGATCTGCCCTTTCGAGGTGTCGAGGACAGCCGGTCGGCCCTCGACCTTTTCGTGGATCTCCTTGACGCTGTGCCAGATCAGGAACGCCCCGCCGACGAGCAGGATGATGTCCTTCACCGAGATGCCGTTGGAGTCACCATGTCCGGGAGCGTGCGCGGTCGCGGCATGCGACTCGGGGACGATGGCCTCCCCCGTCACCCAGCTTTGGGGCACCCCGAGATCGGTCAGATGAAACACCGGCTGGGTCAGCCCCATCACCCAGGTGATCGACATCAGAAGCAGAATGCGGGTCACGAGCGCCCCGATCAGCCCCAACGAGCGGGCCTTGGCCTGCTGCTCGGCTGGCAGCTTCGCGACGAGGATGGCGATAAACACAATGTTGTCGATCCCCAGCACGATCTCCATCGCGGTCAGGGTGACAAACGGCACGAGCCAATCCATGAGAACTCCAACAGCAGAAACCGTACAGGGGAGCCAGACATCGCAGCGATTCTAGGGGGAGCGGCGGCGGACTCAAAGCCGAACCCGTTGGAACGGGAGTTCCGCAGTACGGCTGCCTAGTGTGTCACCATAATAATCTATGACCGGAATGTCTCACACGAAGGCACGAAGGCACACAGAGACTGTCATGCATCACCCGATTGAGAAAGGAATCCCCACTTCGTGCCTTTGTGCCTTCGTGTGAGGCTCCTCTTCGAATGACGTTTCGTCGCAGTAGAACCGACTGGCCCGTTGTATGTTTCAGAGTACAGACCTGTTGATCGGTCGGACGACCATCTACGATGTGTGTTCCCTTCCGAACGAGAACGCTGGGATTCGCATCGCACAGAACGGTTATCCCCCGGTCTGTTTTGCGGTGTCTCCCCGGAGAACCCCGGAGAACCCCGGAGGGAGCCGGAACTGACCCGGTCGATTTCCTGCCCGAGAACGCACTTCATGGCCTGGTTTCGGAGAATCGTCACACTGCTGTTCGCCGCCGCAGTCGTGACGGCGATTGGCTATTCGTTTCGGCCCCAGCCGCTGGATGTCGACTGGGCCACTGTCACTCGCGGTCCGCTGGAAGTGACTGTGAATGAGGACGGTCGCACACGCATTCGGGAGAAGTACACCGTTTCGACTCCTCTGGCGGGCCAGTTACAGCGGGTGGTCCTCAACCCCGGCGATCCGGTCCGCGCGGGCGAGACGCTGTTGGCGACCATTCTCCCCACCAATCCCGACCTGCTCGACCCGCGAAACCGAGCCGCCGCTGAGGCCCGCGTGAAAGCCTCCGAAGCGGGCGTCAGTCGCTCGGAAGCCAACGCCGCAGCTGCCCAGGCGGCGACGGATTCGGCCAAGTCGATGCTTGAGCGCCGATTGCGATTGCAACAAGGCGGGGCGACCTTCGACCAGGCCGTCGAAGACGCCCAGATGCAGGCCCGCATGCGGTCGGAAGAGCTACGGTCGGCGGAGTTCGCCCGCGAGATCGCTCAGTTTGAGCTGGAGCTGGCCAAGGCGGCCTTCGTGCGCACATCCCCCGGAGATGAATCGGCGTCGGCGAGTTGGCACCTGGATGTCGTCTCACCGATCCAGGGGAGGATCCTGCGAGTGTTTCAGGAGAGTGCCTCGGTCCTCCCCGCCGGGACGCCGTTGATGGAGATCGGCGACCCACACGACATCGAACTGGAGGTCGACGTGCTGTCGACCGACGCCGTGAAGATCGCCCCCGGAGCCCGGATGCACATCGAGCATTGGGGCGGCGATGCCGTACTCGATGCCCGTGTGCGGATGATCGAGCCGGGAGCGTTTACCAAGGTGTCGGCCCTGGGCGTCGAGGAGCAACGGGTGAACATCATCGGCGATCTGGTGTCTCCCATTCCCGAGCAGTTCGGCGACCGGTTTCGGTTCGAGGCCCGGATCGTCACCTGGCACGGCGAGGATGTCCTCCGAGTGCCGATGAGCGCCCTGTTCCGGCATGGCACCGATTGGGCGGTGTTCGTCATTGATGCCGCTCAAACCGCCCATCGAAAGATCATCAAAATCGGGCACCGCAACTCGGACGAGGCGGAAGTCCTCGATGGCCTCACCGAACATGACCGCGTCGTCATCTTCCCCAGCGACCAGGTCGCCGAGGGGGTTCTCCTCAAACCCAAGGCCAAGTAAATGACCCCGCCCGGTGATGCCTCGCGCGAGTTCGCGACTGATGTCGTGCGGCAGCTGCGCGCGGCGGGGCATGTGGCACTGTGGGCGGGCGGGTGTGTGCGCGACCTGCTGCTGGGGCGCGGGGCGAAGGACTTTGATGTCGCCACGAGTGCCACTCCGGAGCAGGTGCGGACGCTGTTCGGCAAACGGCGAACGCTGGCGGTCGGCGAGAGTTTCGGCGTCATCATTGTGCTGCCGCCAACGAAGGGCGCCGAACCGGTGGAGGTCGCGACCTTTCGCACTGAGGGAGTGTACCTGGATGGTCGCCGCCCGACCGAGGTCGCGTTTTCGACTCCCGAAGAGGACGCCCAGCGCCGCGACTTTACCATTAACGGAATGTTCTACGACCCGCTCGAACAGCGGGTACTCGACTATGTCGGCGGGGAGGCCGACCTCCACCGCAAAGTGCTGCGGGCCATCGGCGATCCCCATGCGCGGATGACCGAAGACAAGCTGCGCATGCTGCGGGCCGTTCGTTTCGCCGCGACGTTGGAGTTCGCCCTCGACCCCACCACGCTGTCCGCCGTGCAGCAGATGGCCCCCGAGATGCGGGTCGTCAGTGCGGAGCGGATTGCCCAGGAGCTGCGCCGAGTGCTGGCTCATCGCACACGCGTGCGGGGGTTTCGACTGCTGGTGGAGACGGGGTTGCTGGAGGTGCTGTTCCCCGAGGTGCTGCCCCAGCCCGCTGCGCCAGCAAGGGTCGGACGGCCACCTGGGGGTCATCAGCATCCGGTTGACTCGACGACAGAGCCAGAGGAAGTCGCATCCCATTTGCCCTGGCTGGCGCAGCGGGAGACAGAGCGAGAACCCTTGCTGGCGCAGCGGGCTGGGGGAGTGATTGAACAGATCGCCAACACGCTAGAGCATCTCCCCCCGTGTGCCCGTTTCGAACTCGCCACAGCCGCCGTGTTGCATCAAGTGCCGTGTCCCGTCCACGAACCCCGTTCCACTCCCGAGTCCGCCGGAACCGTGTGGGAGGTCACGCGCCGCTTGAAACTTTCCGCAGAGGAGATGACCGCCATCGCCTGGCTGGTCGGGCACCTCGAGTGCTGGAATGATGCCGAGCAGCAAACAGAGGCCCAGCTCAAGCGCGTCCTCGGACATCCCCTGTCGCAGGACTTGCGATGCTTGATCCGCGCGGTGCGAACCGCCGCGTGCCTGCCGCTGACGCCGATTCAATTCGTGGACGACTTCGCGGCCCGCCACACCCTAGAGCAGATCAACCCGCCGGAACTCATCACCGGTCGCGACCTGATCGCCCTCGGCCTCTCTCCCGGCCCGCGCTTCAAGCAACTGCTCGACACGGTCCGCGACGCCCAGCTCAATGGCGAAATCCGCACGCGCGACGAGGCGCTGGAACTGATTCGAACCGCGTGAGCGCCGAGCCGCTCACACTTCGTCGGGGTGCCAGACCTCGATCCGCTCCGGCTGGATCGAGCGGTCAAAACCGGACCACTGCGGCAACTTGATGATCGCGACTCCCGCTGTCGGCAGGTGGAATCGCTGACGCTGCAAGTGCGATACCAACTCCTCCAGCCCGTTGTTGTGCCCAATACAGAGGACACAGTTCCAGGTATCCGACAGCCGGTGCACCAGATTCTCCCAGACGGAGACAGGGCAGAGATACAGCTCCGGCTTGTGCTGTATTCGGTCGAGACAACGGAGTTCCGCAGCCACGAGGTCGGCTGTCTGCGAGGTCCGGCGGGCACTGGAACAGAGGATCGTATCCGGCTGGAGATCGGCTCCGACCATGCGCCGCCCCATGCGCGGGGCATCGACCTCTCCGCAAGGGTTGAGCGGGCGATCGAAATCGGGCCACTGGTCATGATCCCAAGTCGCCTTGGCATGCCGCATCAGAATCAGAGTTTTCATCGCCGGTCGGTCCTGGGAGCACTAAGTAGGCTCAAGAATCGCATTGAATGTATCGACATCCGTCAGCGATTCCCATGTCTTGAGTCGACAAATCCGACTCGCTGCTCGTTTGCGCTTGGTGCCATTTTGACAGACCTCCCGCAAGTCAGGCGATTTGTGAACCGCCAAAACCGCCACCGACCACGCTGTTGAAATGCTGCAACCTGTATTGCACCTATGACTTGAGGGCGTTGATAGAGTTTGGAACGCAATTCGCTCTCATTGAAGTTGGAAACATCACGTCCGTGGGTTGGGAGTGGGAGAGATCCTGCCTCAGCCTGATGGATTCAGCCTGCTGTGGAGTAGCGAGAACATGTCGAAGAAGGCCAAGTCGAGCGGCGGCATTAAGATTGTGCCTCTCGGGGACAAGGTCGTCCTCAAGCGGCAAGAAGCCGAGTCGAAGACGGCGGGCGGGATCGTTCTGCCCGATTCCGCGAAGGACAAGCCTCAGAAGGGCGAGGTCATCGCCGTTGGCGATGGGCATGTCCGCCGGGACGGGGCTCGCGTTGCTCTGACCGTCAAGGAAGGCGACAAAGTGATCTTCTCGTCCTATGCGGGCGACGAGATCAAGATCGGCGAAGAGGAGTATCTGCTCCTTCGCGAGAGCGACATCCTCGCGGTGTACTAAGTCCACGCAACTCAAGACATCAAAGCCCAGTGGTTGCAACCACTGGGCTTCTACAGCACACTCACACACACTCAAACTGGAGAAACGCCCATGGGCGCGAAGATCATTGCTTTCGACCAGGAAGCTCAAGAAGCGATGCGGCGGGGCGTCAGCAAGCTGGCCCGGGCTGTCCGCGTCACCCTCGGTCCCAAGGGCCGGAATGTCATCATCGAGAAGAGCTTCGGCTCTCCGACCGTGACCAAGGACGGCGTCACCGTCGCTCGTGAAATCGAACTGAGTGACAAGTTCGAGAACATGGGGGCCAGCATGGTGAAGGAGGTCGCCAGCAAGACTTCCGACAACGCCGGAGACGGCACCACCACTGCCACGATCATGGCCGAAGCGATCTTCGTCGAAGGTCTGAAGTCAGTCGTCGCCGGGGTCAGCCCGCTCGAAATGAAGCGGGGCATGGAGAAGGCCGTCGCCGACATCATCGAGAAGCTGAAGTCGATGGCCATCCCCTGCAAGGACAAGAAGGCCATCGCCCAGGTCGGCACCGTGGCCGCCAACGGCGATGACACGATCGGCAAGATCCTCGCCGATGCGATGGAGCAAGTCGGTAAGGACGGCGTGATCACTGTCGAAGAAGGCAAGTCCCTTCAGACTGAGTTCAACGTCGTCGAGGGGATGCAGTTCGATCGCGGCTACCTGTCGCCGTACTTCGTCACCGACACCGCCAGCATGGAGTGCGTCTTCGAAGACTGCTACGTGCTGATCCACGAGAAGAAGATCACCAACATCAAGGATCTCGTGCCGGTCCTGGAGAAGGTCGTCAACTCCGGCAAGCCGCTGCTGATCATCGCCGAAGAAGTCGAAGGCGAAGCCCTCGCGACTCTCGTCATCAACAAGATGCGGGGCGTGTTCCGCTGCGTCGCCGTCAAGGCGCCCGGCTACGGCGATCGCCGCAAGGCACTGCTGCAAGATGTCGCCATCATGTGCGGCGGTCAGGCGATCTTCGAAGACCTCGGCATCAAGCTCGAAAACGTCCAGCTGAGCGACCTCGGTCGGGCCAAGAAGCTGGTGGTCGACAAGGACAACACGACGATCATCGAAGGGGCCGGCAAGAGTGCTGACATCAAGTCCCGCATCGAGCAGATCAAGCGGGAACTCGACGCCAGCTCCAGCGATTACGATCGCGAAAAGCTCGAAGAGCGGATCGCCAAGCTCTCCGGCGGTGTGGCCCAGATCAACGTCGGAGCCGCTACCGAATCCGAGATGAAGGAGAAGAAGGCCCGCGTCGAAGACGCCCTGCACGCAACCCGCGCTGCTGTCGAAGAAGGCATTGTTTCTGGCGGCGGCGTAGCATTGCTGCGCGCCAAGCAGGCTGCTGGCGTCATCAAGGGTGACAACCCTGACCAGGACGCCGGCATCAAGCTGATCCTGCGCGCCATCGAAGAGCCAATTCGCATCATCGTGCAAAACGCCGGCGGCGAAGCCAGCGTTGTGGTGGCTGCGGTGCTGGCTGGCAAGGGTAACTTCGGCTTCAACGCCGCCAACGACACCTACGGCGACATGATCGAAATGGGCATCCTGGATCCGACCAAGGTGACGCGCACTGCATTGCAGAACGCCGCGTCGGTTGCGTCCCTGATGCTCACGACCGAAGCCATGGTTGCCGAAGCGCCGAAGGAAGAGTCGGCCGGTGGCGGCATGGGCGGCGGTGGCGGTATGGGTGGGATGGGCGGCATGGGCGGCATGGACATGTGAGTCCTGCGCCCGGTGCCGTCCCGCGAGGGACAGCGCCTGCGCTGTCAGACGGAAGGGCCGCAGCGATGCGGCCCTTTTTCGTTGTCGTCGTTGTTGCCGCGCTTTTCGTTACCGCTGCACGATCGGGGCCGGCATCGCGGCATGCTGCGATATTCTGTGCAGCCGCCCTCCCCGACTTCTGCATTCCACCTGCGCCCGCCCATGCCGATCGCCCCGCTGATGCAGCGCTTCGTGGACGACGAGCTCAACCTCGCCGCGACGGTGATCGAGCAGTTGCGGCTGGCACTGGTCGAGCAGCTGCGCACGCACAAGGCCGACGGCTCGCAGCCGGCCGCCGTCTACCGGCACGAGTTGCAGCTCAGCCACGACGTCGCCACGGCGCTGCAGCAGCAGGCGTCGCGCTACACCGATCGCTTCGTCGGCGCGCTGCGCGGCGAGGTGGCGGCGCAGCTGGCGGAGGCGCCGCCGGTCGAGCCGCCGCGCCCGATGCCGGCCCTGGCGCTCGCCGCCGACAGCGCGCTGGGGCTGGTCGACGAGGCAGCGGTCGAATCGGACATCGAACTCTCGCGTGCGGCGATGGTGCTCGACAACGCCGTCGAGTGGGAGCAGCGCGAGCTGCAGACCTTCACGTCGGCGCTGCGCGGCGAATCGCATGTCGGCCCGGAGTCGAACCCGTTCAGCCCGCTCGTTTATGCGCAGGCGCTGGCCCAGGCCGCCGCGGCCCTGCGTCTGGCACCGGCCGGACGGTCGCTGCTGCTGCGCACATCGGCCGCCGCGCTGGCCGGCCGCCTGCGCTCGATCTATGCCTCGGCCTGCACGCGCCTCGAAGCCCAGGGCGTCGAGCCGAGCCTCTACCGCACGCGCAACTTCAAGCCGGGCGACACGGCCGATGCCAAGGCCGCCTACGTCGGCGGCGCCGAGCGCGTCTACGACGTCACCCGGCCCGGCGCCCTGGAAGATCTGCTCGACTTCATGCCTTCCGGCGCGCAAGGCATGCACGGCACGCAGCGCGCGCACGGCGGCCACCCGCGCGGCGGCGCGCCGGACGCCGACCTCGAACGCGTGCTCGGCTTCCTCGACCAGTCGCTGCAGCACCCGTCCGCTGCCGCGGCGTCACAGGCCTCGGCGGCATCGCGCGGCGCCCGGGCCAGCCTGATCGGCCAGCAGCGCGAGCGTCTCGCGCAGCGCGCCGCCGCCGGCCTCGACCGGCAGATCATCGAGCTGCTGTCGCAGTTGTTCGATGCCCTGCTGGCCGACCCGCTGTTGCCCGCCGCGGCCAAGGCGGCGATCGCCCGGCTGCAGGTCTCGGCGCTGCGCATCGCCTTGCGCGACCCGCAGCTGCTCGACACCCACGACCACCCGACCTGGCAGCTGATGGACCGCATCGCCGACGCGGCGGCGCAGGCCGCCGGCGACGCCGGGCGCGCGGCGGCCACCGCCGACTTCTGCAATGCGCTGGCCGACCGACTGGCGCGCCAGCCCGCGCCCGACGCGGCGCTGTACCGGCGCGCGCTGGCCGAATTCGACGCCTGGGCAGCCGACCGCCGGGC